>JAPKZH010000485.1 GCA_026393905.1 Candidatus Aminicenantota bacterium | reverse complement strand
TGAATACCGGGCTTGATCCAGGGCTTCGATGACGGCCTCGGCGAACATCCGCCGCTCTTTTTCCGCTCCCGCCCTGCTTGCGTATACGGCTGCGGCATCAAGCGCGTAGCGGACCAGGCTGTCGTCATCCGCGCCCGGGGGCGCCAGCCTCCGGCAGGTTTCGAGAATGCCTTCCGGACCCAACGAGAGAAGCCCCGCCGCCAGGGCGTCTTTTTCGGCAGGGAACTGGGCCGGAAACCTAGCCAGAATATCCGTCACTTTTGCCTGGAGCGGGCGAGTATCCTTGGCCGTGGCCGAAAAAGCAAAAAGAAAGCCCACCGCCAAAAAAAGAACTATGAAAGCCGTGCTCCGGCTTTTCACGTTTCTTTCTTTCTGCATCGGCAGCTTCCTTTCACAAGTGCCATGGTGCCCGCATGGGCTCATGGATCAGCCGGTTGGCGTCTTCGTCCTCGATAAAACGCGGGGTGGTCGGGTTGAAGCGGAGCGGCCTTCCCAGACGGACGGCCATCTTGGCCAGGTTGACGAGAGTGCAGGAGCGGTGGCCGTTTTCCGCGTTCAGGGCGAATTTCTGCCTCGATCTGACAGCTTGGGAAAAATCGGTCGTCTGCGGCTCGGGGCCGGATAGCGAGGCGATCTTTTGCTCGAGACCCGGGATGTCGGATTTAAATCCTCTGTAGAGCTTTCCTTCCGGGCCCTGGATGAAGGGCGCCCAGATATCCTTGTTCTCACCGTCGAGAATGATTTCGCAGCCGTCGGCGTATTTCAGCCGGATCCGTCGCCAGCTCCCGCAGGCGTCCGGGTGCTGCTGGGGACAATCGGCCTCGATTTCGACAGGGCTTGTTTTGTCTTTGTCCAGAAGATATTGGACCGGGTCGAGGTAATGCATACCCATATCGCCGAGGCCGCCGCCGTCATAGTCCCAGTAGCCGCGGAATGTTTCGTGGACGCGGTGCGGATGATAAGGCTTATAGGGCGCCGGCCCGAGCCAGAAGTCATAATCGAGTTCCTTGGGCACAGGCTGGGGCGGCAGATAGGTTTTTCCGCTCCAGTAAAATTTCCAGTCGAAGCCGGTGATGCCGCTGACCGTCACCTTGAGCGGCCAGCCCAGGAGGCCGCTCTGAACGACCTTCTTGACCGGCTTGACCGTCGTCCCGAAGCCGTAAAACGGGTCCTGGAACCTGAACCACGTGTTGACCCGGAAAATACGGCCGCTCCTCTGAACGGTTTCCACGACCCTCTGGCCTTCGCCGATGGTGCGGGTCATCGGCTTTTCGCACCAAATGTCCTTGCCCGCTTGGGCCGCAGCGATTGACATAAGAGCATGCCAGTGAGGCGGTGTGACGATATGGACGATATCGATATCGGGCCGGTCCAGGACCTCGCGAAAATCCTTATAGCCTTTGACGCCGGAGCCGGCGATCTCCAGGGCTGTTTTTAAGTGGTTTTCGTCGACATCGCAGACGGCCAGCAGCCTGGATCCGGGATATCTGAGATGGCCTCGTCCCATGCCGCCGATGCCGATGACGGCTTTCGTCAACTCGTCGCTGGGGGGCGTAAAGCCCTGTCCGCCCAGGACATGGCGCGGGACGATGGCCAGGCCGGCCGAAGCGGCAATGGCCGTCTTAATAAAATCGCGGCGGGTGATGGATCGCTTGATGGCCGTCTCCTCTTTAGAGGTTTATAATACATTCTCCGCCCGCAATCAATGCTTAAGATCGGGGTCAAACCTACTCGTTACGCAAACCTCCCTGATAATTCTGCATGATGCGTAATGAGTAGGTTTGACCCCATCCATTTCAACGACTCTTTGTTCGAAGAAAAAGAGGAGGTTCTAGAATAAGTCGAAAAGTGTATCGATCCGTTTTGTCACCCTCATGAAAAAAGCGGGACTCCATAATGGCCGGATAATGATCAGCCCGTCAATATCGACACGTTTGTGTTGGCCGCCGCCTTTCTCAATTTTTCATCCAAAGTCGCTAGCGGCAGTCCTTTTCTCATAGCTAGATCCAAGTAGGAAGAGTCATAGCTCGAAAGGTTATGGGCTCTCGCCAATCCGAGAAGGTCTTTCATCGCTTTTTCGGGACTTTCGTATTCGACGAATATAGGCAACTGAGACAACAAACTGATAAAACGAACACTATCCGCCTGACCGATATATTTTTTTCGCTCCGCGGAAAGAAGCACATTCACCACTTCGAGCGACCAAACAGACGGAACATAGGCCACAGCCGCGCTGAGCCTCTCCAGAATAGAATCGGCATAGGGATTGGCTTGATCTCTGAAGCACCAGGACATGACGACCGAGTTGTCAATGACAAAACTATTTTCCACTCAGCGCCGTCCTTCTTCAATCAATTCCTTTAGAGAATGTCCTTTGAGGCTGTGCTTCTTCCGATATCTGAAAATTTCAGAGATGACGGTCTTTATGTCTCCTGATTTCCCGGGATCAGGAGGCTGGAGGATGGCTACGGGAACTCCATGTTTAGTGATGGTAATGCGTTCTCCCTTCATGACGCGTTCCAGCAGCTTGGATAATTGTGTCTTTGCCTCATAGGCGCCGACGCTGTCCATTCCGATCTCCTTAGACTAGTCTAAGACTAGTCTAATTAATCGGGCTCAGGATGTCAAGAGGAGATCCTTTTCTTAATGACTGACGAATAAAATGCTAAAAAATCTCATAGGCCGTATAGATGGCCTTTGATAAAAAAAGGACGAGCATAAAGCTATTTTAAACTAAAGTTATTATTTATTAACTAAATATTGACAAAGTTAAATAGTTATTCTATCATGGGGGCGCCATGAAAGAGGAAAAGACCACTCTGGCCGTGAAAGTGAATTATGCCGTCGCCGAGCGGGTCAAGCATTTCTGCCGGGAGAGAGGGCTGAAGTATGGGTTTTTCGTCGAAAAAGCCATCCTCGAACAGCTCGCCCGGGAGGAGCTCAAAGAAGACCTCGTGGATTTGAAGAACCTGCGCGAGTTGGAACACAAAGCCGTTTCCCTCGACGAGTACCTCAAGAAGCGCCGTGTCTGAACTCCTCGTCCTCCCCGCAGCGCAAAAGGACCTCGATAAGCTGGAGGCTCCGGTCTTTGCTCGTATCCTCAAGAAAATCCGCGCCCTATTAGAGGACGCACGTCCGTCCGGCTGTCTTAAGTTGACGGATGAGGACGGATATCGCATCCGAACCGGGGATTATCGCATTCTCTATCGGATCGACGATGCCTTAAAGCGAATATATATCTACCGGATCAAACACCGAAAAGACGTTTATTCTTGATCCTCTCGGATCCTCCCGAAGAGTTACGACAGAGTATAAGATTCTAGCGATCTTGCCGAAAGGCGCTTTAGCTCAAAGAGGTTTTAGGATCACTTTTTCCAGCCGCAGGGCTTGATTATTGGCGATCGATTTTATCTTGAACCGGAGAGCGTGCTTGCCTTCCTTGAGATCCACCGTGCCAAGCGTGAATGTTTTCGGAAAATAGACGCTGGGCGAATTCTGGGTCGTCCCGGGAATTTCCAGGTCATCGATCTCGACGGCAAACGTGCTCTTCCCTCCCCACATGCTGGCGTAGGAGGCCTGGACCTCATACGTCCCTGTCTTCTCGACAAAGAATTCCCAGGACGGATAATCGTTCACGTTCTGCCAGTTGGTGAGCATCGTTACTCGATAAAAATGGTCGAGGTAGGCTCGCTGCCCCATCTCGGATTGAAGGTCGGCCAGATAGACCGGAAGCTCGATCCGGCCGCCCGCCGTTGGCCGGATCTCGTAAGGCGTGATCTCCGGCGGGTTCTGGAGCTCGACCACGACGACCGTCGCATCCGGGTCGGGAGCGCGGTCCGGAAGGCTGATGACGATGCCGCGGCGCGTCCGCCGGAAATCCAGCGTTCGCTCATTCTTCAGCAGATACACTTTTTTGAGGAACGTCTTGAGGCCGGGCAGAAGAATCCTTTTGTCCTCCGGCCAGCCCATGACATGGACATAGAGCTTGTTTCCCTTGACCGTGCAGCGGCCGAAAAAGGGCAGCTTTTCAAAGACACTGGCCGTGGTCTCGTAAATAGCCTCGCCGTTCTCACTCAGCCATTCGCCCATCCTCTTCAACCGGGCGGAGAACTCCGGCTGGATCGTCCCGTCGGGCATCGGGCCGACATTGAGGAGCAAATTGCCGCCTTTACTGGCGATCTCGATCAACTGGCGGATGAGCTGCGAGGCGCTGTGGAATTCTGTTTCATAGCGGTTGTATCCCCAGCCGTTGAAGTTCATCGTAGTGCAGGCTTCCCACAGCCGGGGCGACCCGTCCGGGTTGCGGACCCCCGTGGCCGGGATAAAATTTTCCGGCGTCCCGAAATCGCCAAATCCCGGCTCCCGCTTGAACAGCCGGTCGTTGATGAGCAGGTTGGGCTTCATCTTGAGGAGCATTTCCCCGATCTCTTTAGCCCGCTGATCTTCGTTAGAGTGCTCCCACTCGCCGTCGAACCAGAGGATGGCCGGGTCGTATTTCGTCATGAGCTCCTGGAGCTGATTGATCGCATAATCCATGTAGCGGTTGAAGTCGGCATCCCTCGTGGGGCGGTCCGTTTCCCAAGGGCGCCGGGGCAAATAGTCTGGATGGCTCCAGTCCATGATCGAATAATAAAAACCCAGGGGCATCTGCTGCTTCCGGCAGGCCTCGACCAGCATGCCCAGGGCGTCCTTCCCGTACTCCGAGCGCATGATGTCGTAGTCCGTATACTTGCTGTCGAACAGGCAAAAGCCGTCATGGTGCTTGGAGGTGATGACGATATATTTAACGCCTGCTTCCTTGGCCAGCCGCACCCATTCATCGGGGTTGTAGAGGGTGGGGTTGAAATGGTCCACGTAGTACTGGTATTCAGGAAGCGGGATCTGGCAGAGCTGACGAACCCATTCCTCCCGGCCGAGCATGGAATAGACGCCCCAGTGGATGAACAGGCCGAACTTGGCGTCCTGGAACCACTGGGTGCGCTCGTTTTTTATAGCCTGACCGGGAGTCTGCCCGGGCAAGGCGGGCAAAGACAGAAAAAAAAATGCCCCTAGAAATATGCAGATGCAGACATTTATCTTTTTCATCGCAGGCCTTCTCCTCACGTCTTGGCTCCAGTCTGTTTTTGGACTGTAACAAAGCAAGCCGGGGATGTCAAATGGAACAGACTTCTGTCATTATTCGGTTGACTTTTTATGACATAATTTCTATAGTGGCCTGAAGAGGTGACTATGAAAAAAGCTCTGACGCTGTCTCTCGTGCTTGCCCTCGCCTCGATGGCTTCGGCCCAGAGCTGGTTCAAGGGATCCCTGGACCAGGCAGTGGCCAAGGCCAAGAGCGATCACAAGCTTGTTCTCATTGATTTTTACTCCTATACCTGAGGGACTTGTAAACTGCTGGGTCAGCAGTTCTATGAAAATCCCAAGTTCCAAGGCTTCCTCGACAAGAATTTTGTTTTATTCCGGGCTGTCTCCCAGCAGTCCGATGGTAGCGCAGTCTTTAAGAAATTCGGCATCCGGGGCACGCCGACCACCATGGCACTTGATGGTGACGGCGCCGAAGTCGACTGGTTTGTCGGATACGACCCGCCGGCCGAGAAGTTCCAGGCTTTGCTCCAGAAGATGGCGGACGGCGTCGAGACGTTCAAATCTCTGACCGCCGCTTACACCAAAAATCCTAAGGATGTCGCCACCGTCTTCAAGATCGCCCGGAAATGGAGTGAACGCTACGACGAAGCGAAGGCCGCAGAAAAATACAAGGAAGTCATAGCGCTCGACCCGGAAGGCAAGGCCGGCACTTATACTCAGGAATACACAAAAATCACCGTCCCTTACACGGAATTCGCCCATTTCTCGATTGCCACGGCATCGCTGATGGAACAAAAGCCGGATATGGCTCCCGTCAGGGCTTTCATCGCCAAGCATCCCAACAGCAAGCTTGTCAAGCAGGCCTATGACCGCATGGGGTATTACTATGGCTATCAGGCGTCCAAAGAAGAATCCGCTAAATTTTTCGCGGAATACGCCGGGAAATACCCGAACGACCCGATGGTTCTCTACAGCTGGTTATCGCGGATCAACAGGGATAAAGAGCCGATCGACAAAGGAATCGAGCTGGCCGCGAAAATTGGAGAGCTGACGGATTTTAACCCCGACCCAAACATCAACCAGCTTCTCGCCCAGATCTACACGCTCAAAGGGGATAAGGCCAAGGCCGAGGAACTCTACGGCAAGACATTCATGGAGAACCAGGTTACGAGCTTTGCTTTCGGCTTGGTCGCTTATGCCAACTACTGGCTGGGGCAGGACACGAACAAGGAGAGCGCCCTGGCTATGGCCGAGACGGCCCTCAAGCTCGAGCCCGAGAATTCCTACATTCTCCAGCAGGCGGCCAATGCCTACGCAAAATCCGGCAGGGAGGCCAAAGCCCTCGAACTCTACGGCCCGGCCTTCGCCAAGAAGAACGCGGCCGATCCGACCGCGCTCAATAGCTACGCCGGGTTCTGGGCAAGGCAGGGCAAAAACCTGGATGATGCGCTGGCGGCGGCTAAAAAAGCTGTTGAGCTCATGCCCGGCGCCTACTACCTGTGGAATACGCTCAGCCTGGTCCACGAGAAAATGAAAAATTACCCTGAAGCCATCAAAGCGAAAGAGAAAGCGCTCGAATTGGCCCCCGATACGGTTAAAGAGACCTTTAAAAAGGACCTCGAGAAAATCAAGGCCGCTGTTTCAGGAAAAAAGTAACCGCTATTTTTTTAGTGGGGACACACACAGTGTGTGTCCCCACTTTCTCTTTTCAGTGAGGGATCCCCTTTCCTCGCGAGGGGCTTGAGAGGAGATTGCCACGCGCCCAAAGGGCGCTCGCAATGACGCGAGAATTAACAACAGTTCATTTCTAGCGGCAATCTTGATTTGACTCTGCTCCTTTCCTGCACTATAAGTATTAAGTTAAAATAGGGAAACTGGACGAAGGATGACAAGTATGGACCCCCCCGACTCGCCCCTCACCTACTTCAGCCAAATGATCGACCACTGCTACGACTATGCAGAAGCGGCCAAGGCCCAAGGCCGGCCCATCGTCGGCATTTTGTGCGAGTACACGCCGCGGGAGATTCTTTTTGCGGCCGGCGCCGTGCCTGTCTGTCTGTGCGGAGGCTCTCTCGAAACCGTTCCCGCCGCCGAGCAACATCTGCCGGTCAACCTCTGTCCGCTCATCAAATCCACCTACGGCTATCACCTCCAGGGGACCAATCCGTTCTTGGAATGGGCCGACCTCGTCGTGGCGGAAACTACCTGCGACGGAAAAAAGAAAATGTACGAGCTGATGAGCGCCGGCCGGGAGATGTACATCCTGGAGCTGCCCCAAAAGGCCGATCAGCCGGACGCCCTCGCCCACTGGCAAAAAGAAGTGGGAAAATTCAAGTCCTATATGGAAAAGAGATTCCATAAGCAAATCACCGACGATCAATTGCGGACGGCCATCCGGCTTATGAACCGCGAGCGCGGCCTGCGCCGTCAACTCGCCGACCTCATGGCCCGAGACCTGCCTCCCTTGACCGGGCGGCAGCTTTTGGAGTTCAAGAGCATTATCTCCGGAATCGATGCCGACCTGGAGCAATACGAAAAAGCAATCCGGACATTCAACGCCGGCGCCGCCGTCAGCGCTGCCCTTCCCGGCTCGCCTTTAGACCTCAGACAAGCCCCGCCGCCCGTCCGCGTCCTGCTGACCGGCGTCCCGACTGTCCACGGCGCGGAGAGAGTCATCGAGCTGATCGAAAGCTGCGGGGCCGTGGTCGTCGCCCAGGAAAACTGCACGGGGATCAAGCCGATCCTTGAGGACATCGATCCCGATGCCCCGGACCCGCTTCAAGCCATCGCCGAGAAATACTACCATTTGCCCTGTTCGGTGATGACCATTAACGAACGGAGGCTGGATTCGCTGCGCACTTTGGCGGCCCGCTTCCGCCCCCAGTGCGTCATCGAGCTAGTCTGGCAGGCCTGCCTGACCTACGATGTAGAATCCAAACAGGTCCGCCGGTTCGTCGAAGACGAGCTCCAATTGCCCTATTTGAAGATCGTCACAGATTATTCGCCCTCGGACTCAGGTCGCCTTATGGTGAGGATCGAGGCATTGATGGAGACGGTTCTTGCGAAGGCGGCCGGGCCGGCTCGCCAGGCATCGCGATGATCGGCTGCGGCATCGACGCCGGATCCCGGGCCATGAAAGTTGTGCTCATGGACGCCGCCGACCGCCGGGTCATTTCCGCCGTGGCCGCCGATCAGAGGCCCGACCAAAGCGAGCTGGCCATCGAGCTCACCGGACAAGCGCTCAAAAACGGCGGAGTTCAGCCCCGGGATATCAAAAGGACGGTAGGCACAGGATACGGCCGCCGCGTGCTCACCCAGGCCGATACGACGATCACGGAAATCACCTGCCAGGCGCGCGGCGTGCGGAGCCTGTTGCCCGACGCCCAGGTCATCGTCGATATCGGCGGACAGGACAGCAAAGTCATCGTCCTGGACGTGCAGGGCGTCCGGGACTTCGCCATGAACGATCGCTGCGCCGCCGGCACCGGCCAGTTCCTGGAGATGGTAGCCCAACGGCTGGGCTTTTCATTGACCGAACTCGGCGTCCATGCCGCCCGCAGCCTCCAGCCGGCCGTCAT
>JAPKZH010000180.1 GCA_026393905.1 Candidatus Aminicenantota bacterium | reverse complement strand
ATCTCGATCCTCTGCCTGCTCATCGCCCTAGCCATCCATTTCTACGGCTGGAAGCGCGGCGACAAGAAAGCCTACATGGCCTCCGAGCCCGTCCACAAGTTCCCCGGGATCAAACAGGTTTATGACCTGGCCGAAGCCCGCGTCTTCGACCTCTACGAGCAAGGCATCATCTTTCTGAGAGGGCTGTCGATCGTCTTATTTAAAGGCATCGACCGGCCCATCGATTTCTTCTACGAAAAAATCGTCACAGCCGTGGGCAGGGCCTTCACCGGCGTTTTAAGTAAAGCCCATACCGGCCATTACGCCAATTACCTGGCCTGGTGCCTGGCCGGGCTGCTCGTCATTGCCGCCCTGATCAATTTGCTGATAAAATAGTTAATTTGAAGATATAGAGGAGGACCTTTGATTTTCCTGTTCATCGGCTTGCCCATCCTGGCCGCCGCCGTCCTGCCCCTGATAGGGAAAATATCCAAAAAATTTCTGCCCGATCTCGTCTCCAACGCCGTTTTCCTCTTCCTCCTCGTCCTTGCCGTAACCTCCGGCCGCCAGATGATCAGCCAGGGTCCCATCCTCAAGCAGCTCAACTGGCTGGGCGAACCGGTCAGCATCCAGGTCGCGGTCGACGGCTTCAGCCTGTTCATGCTGATGGTCATTTCGCTCCTGACCCTGTGCGTCGGCCTGTTTTCCATCAACTATATGGACCATTACGGCTCCAAGTCCATCTACTACGCCCTCCTTCTGATGATGATGGCGGGAATGAACGGGCTCGTCCTCGTGACCGACCTCTTCAGCGTTTATCTTTTCCTGGAAGTCGCCGCGATCGCTTCCTACTCCCTTGTCGCCTACGGCCTGGAGCACGACGAGCTCGAGGCCTCCTTTAAATATTTGATGCTCTCGGTCATCGCCTCGGCGGGCATTCTGCTCAGCATCGCCGTCATCTTCGGAATGACCGGAAACCTTGGCTTTGCCGCCGTGGCCGAAAGCCTGCAGAGCCTGGATGCCAAATTTGTGGTCGGTTTTTGCGCCGCCCTCTTTATCATGGGCTTCGGCTTGAAGGCGGCCCTCGTCCCGTTTCATGCCTGGCTTCCGGACGCCCACCCTTCGGCGCCGGCCCCGATCTCGGCCATCCTGTCCGGCCTGCTTATCAAGGTATCCGGCGTCTATGCTCTGACCAGAATATTTTTTAACGTCTTCGGCCTGACCCCTGCCCTTTCCCAGATCCTGATGTATCTCGGCGCCGTTTCCATCGTGGTCGCCGCCTTCCTCGCCCTCGGCCAGAAAGACATGAAGCGCATGCTCGCCTACTCCTCGATCAGCCAAGTGGGATATGTCGTCCTGGGACTCGGGATCGGCACGCCGCTGGGAATCGCCGGCGGGCTCTTCCATCTCTTCAATCACGCCGTGGCCAAAGGACTTCTGTTCTTGAATTCAGGCTCGGTCCAGCAGTCGACGGGGACGCGAAACCTCGATGAAATGGGAGGATTGGCCAGGCGGATGCCCGTGACTGCGGCCACCAACCTGGTCGGCTCGCTCTCGATCTCGGGCGTGCCGCCCCTAGGCGGATTCTGGAGCAAGCTGATCATCATCATGGCCCTGGTCCAGGCGGACGAGTGGTTCCTGGCCGTCGTCGCCGTCCTGGCCAGCGTGCTCACCCTCTGGTACTATCTCCTCATCCAGCGCAAGGCCTTCTTCGGCAAGTTGAATGAGCGCTGGAAGGATGTCAAGGAGGCGCCGTTCTGGATGACGGCCTCGACCGTCATCCTGG
>JAPKZH010000309.1 GCA_026393905.1 Candidatus Aminicenantota bacterium | reverse complement strand
AAGAGTTAAATGCCTAATCCAAAACGAAGACACTCACATTCCCGAAAGGGATGCCGTCGGGCGCATGACGCTCTGGTGATGCCCTCCTTTTCCGTGTGTGCCAATTGCGGAACCCCGAAACTGCCCCACCGGGCCTGCCCGGAATGCGGGCACTATCGCGGCCGACAGGTCATTAAAGAAGCCGAAGAATAGCCGGAGGCTCAAGATGAAAATTGCCGTCGACGCCATGGGGGGAGACTTTGGACCGAGAATCACGGTCCGGGGCGCCGTTCAGGCCACCAAAGACTTTAACCTGGACGTGGTCCTTGTCGGCGTCGAGTCCGTCATTCAAAGAGAGTTCGACCGGATCGGGGGGCGCGGGTCCCGGATCACGATCCTCGATGCGCCCGAGGCCATCGGCATGGGCGAAGGGGTCTTCTCGATCCGGAGAAAGAAGAAATCCTCCATCCGGATCGGCGCCGAGCTCGTCAAGGACGGCCGGGCTGACGCCTTTGTCAGCACTGGCAACACAGCAGCCGTCGTGTATATCTCGCGGGAGATCCTGGGCGCCCTCCAGGGTGTCGATAAGCCGGCTCTGGCGCTCCTCGTTCCCACCCTGAAGGGCGTCACCCTGCTCCTCGATGTAGGCGCCAATGCCAACTGCCGGCCCCGCGACCTGGAACAATTTGCCGTCATGGGCAAAGTCTTCATGGAGCAGATCATAGGATTACGAAATCCCAGCATCGGCCTGATGAGCATCGGCGAAGAGAAAACCAAGGGCAACGACTTGACTAAGGAAGCCTTTGACAGGCTTCATGCCTCTCCTCTGAATTTTATCGGCAACGTCGAAGGCAAGGATATCTATTCCGGCAAAGCGGATATCATCGTCAGCGACGGGTTCACCGGGAATGTCGCCTTGAAGGCGAGCGAAGGGGTCGTCGAGACGCTCTTCTCCCTGGCCCGCCGGGAGATCACAAAAAACTTCCTGGCCAGGGTCGGGTTCTTTCTCATGAAAAAGAACTTGAAGAGCCTTTTTAAGAAAATGGATTATTCGGAATACGGCGGCGCCCATCTCCTGGGCTTGAACGGGGTTTGCATCATCGGCCACGGCCGGTCCAGCCCGAATGCCGTGAAGAACGCCATCCGGCTGGCCAAGGATTTCGTCGTGAACCGTGTCCAGGAAAAGATCCAGCAGGAGATCGGCAGGTCGGCCCATGCGGTCGGAGGAGCGAAAGCGTAAATGATCTTCCAGGGCAAGGTTTCCTTGATCACCGGCGCTTCCCAAGGGATCGGAGAAGCCATCGCCGTCGAATTTGCCCAGGCCGCGGCGACCGTCATCCTCGTCGATATTCAAAAGGCCAAGCTGGATGAAGTTGCCGGGAAGATCGCCGGACAGGGGGGAAAAGCGGCCGTTTTCCAGGCCGACGTTGCCAAGCTCGACCAGGCGACGGGCGTCGTGGATGCCGTCATCAAGGAGTTCGGCAAGATCGACCATCTCATCAACAACGCCGGCATCACCCGGGACGCCCTCTTGATGCGGATGAAGGAGGACGACTGGGACGCCGTGATCGCCGTGAACCTCAAGGGCGTTTTCAATTTCTCCAAGGCGGTCGTCAGGCACATGGTCAGCAGCCGCTCCGGGAGGATCGTCAATCTCTCCTCGGTGGTCGGGCTGATGGGAAATGCCGGGCAGGCAAACTATGCCGCTTCAAAAGCGGGCCTGGTCGGGTTCAGCAAGTCGCTGGCGCGGGAAGTCGCGTCCCGCGGGATCACGGTCAACTGCGTGGCCCCGGGCTACATTGCGACCCCCATGACCGGCAGCCTTCCGGAACACGTCAAGAAAATGTTCATTGACCTCATCCCCATGCAGAGGTTCGGAGAGCCTCGCGAAGTGGCGCATGCGGTCAAGTTCCTCTGTTCGGATGAAGCCGCCTACATCACGGGCCAAGTCATCCATCTGAACGGCGGTATGTATATGTAGGAATTTCTATTTAACAGGAGGTTAACATGGAAAGAGACGAGTTATTGAAGAAGATGAGGGTCATCGTGGCCGATAAGCTGAGCATCAGTGAAGACCAGGTCACAGAGGGAGCCTCTTTCATCGAGGACCTCGGCGCAGACTCTCTCGATACCGTCGAACTGGTCATGGCTCTCGAGGATGAATTCGGCCTGGACATCCCGGACGAAGAAGCCGAAAAGCTCACTTCGGTGGGCAAAGCGATGGATTACATTGTGAGCCATGTCTCTTAATCCAGGGGACAAGAATCGAGCGACAAAGCGACGGGTTGTTATAACGGGGATTGGCCTTGTCTCTCCCCTGGGCGTTGGAACCCAGAAAAACTGGGAAGCTCTCCTGGCCGGCAAAAGCGGCATCGGCCTGATCTCCAGGTTCGATGCCTCCCGCTTTTCGACCAAGATCGCCGGTGAAGTCAGGGATTTTCGTTCGCTCGACTTCATCGATCGAAAAGAGGCCAAGAAAATGGACCTCTTTATCCAGTACGCTCTGGCGGCTGCCCAGTTGGCCGTCGAAGATGCGGCGATCAGCCCGGCCGCCCTCGAAGGCGACCGGACCGGCGTCTACGTCGGCTCCGGAATCGGCGGCATCGGCGCGATCGAGGAGAGCCACAAGGTTTTGCTCGAGAAAGGGCCGGACCGCGTTTCTCCATTTTTCCTTGTTTCGACGATCATCAATGAGGCCTCGGGCCAGATTTCCATCCGGTTCAAGGCCAGGGGCCCGAACATGGCGACGGCCACGGCCTGCGCCACCGGCACCCACGCCATCGGCGATTCGTTCCGGATGATCCTCAGGGACGAGGCCGACCTGATGATCGCCGGCGGCGCCGAAGCACCGATCACGCCGCTGGGCGTGGCCGGTTTTTGCACCATGAAAGCCCTCTCGGAAAGGAACAGCGAGCCGCAAAAAGCCTCGCGGCCGTTCGATGCGGAGCGGGACGGGTTTGTCATGGGCGAAGGGTCGGGGATTCTCCTGATCGAAGAGCTCGGCCATGCTCTGCGGCGGGGAGCGAAGATTTATGCCGAGGTCGTGGGCTACGGAATGACGGGCGACGCTTACCATATCGCCGCTCCCGCCTTGGACGGAGCCGGAGCGGCCCGGGTGATGCAAGTGACCTTGCATGACGCGGCCATCGACCCGAGCGATGTCCAGTACATTAACGCCCACGGGACATCGACGCCCTTCAACGACAAGATCGAGACGGCGGCGATCAAAAGGGTGTTCGGCGATCACGCCCGCAAGATCGGCGTGAGCTCGACAAAATCCATGACCGGCCACCTCTTGGGCGCGACGGGCGGCGTGGAAGCGGGCATAACGGCCCTCTGCATTAAGAACCAGGTCATGACACCGACTATCAATTATGAACACCCGGACCCGGAGTGCGACCTCGACTATGTGCCGAACACAGCCAGGCCGGCCGATATTGTCTATGGTTTGAGCAATTCATTCGGCTTCGGCGGCACGAACGGGGCATTGCTTCTGAAAAAGTTCGAAGAATAAAAAAATGGGCGACGGGTCCTTCACCGCCGAAGGAAAAGCCGGCCACCGATTTTTTCCCAGAGCCAATTTTCCCCTAGCATAAAAAAATAAATTCGATTAACATTATGAATCTCTTATTCCTCCTTTGGGAATCGGGGAGGAAGAAGAAAGGCAGGAGAAAAGAATTAAGATTCATAATTATGGCTCTCTTCCATTTGGTGTGGGGAAAAATCGTTTGGGAAGCGATCCGGAGACAGCCTCGCTCCCTATCCGGGTTTTTCACGCCGTTCCCGAGCCCTCCTTCTCGGCGGCTCAGAACTCGCTTCCCGGCCTTGATTTTACGGACGTTCGCCGGGAAGCTCAGACAACTTCGCCGGCCGGCTTCTTCCGAGCCGGCTGCCCTCGAAGGAGGACTCGGGAAGGCTAAACCCTCCATGGTCGCTTCGGCCGTCTCCGAATCGTTTCTCTTTTCTACCCACACGAAATGGAAGAGAACCTAAAATCTTAATTCTTCTTTCCGACCTTATAAAAAGCGGACGGCTTTCTACGGGACTCGCCCCTCGCCCGGCTAATCGAGAAAGCGGCCGGCGCCATGGGCGCTTTTTTCCTTGTCAAAGCTCTTTGCTTCGTGTTTCCTCGCCAATCCGTCCTCGCCCGGCGATCAAGAATAAGGCGCCAAATGACACATAAATATATATTGTGTGGGAATAGTGTAGTCTGAACGACATGGGGAAAGGGCCGGACCGGCAACTCAAGAGAAATCAAAGAGTTGGAAGCTCAGGCGTGACCGAATTATTGACAAAGAACGGCGAATTGGTATAATAAGTCAAACTTATTAGGAAAAAAATGATCATCGATATCGATAAACTGCCCAAAGACGGCCTGAAGGTGAGCCGGAATTTCGATTTTCCGAGCATCGACCTGATCGAAGAGGACGCCGTCTTCCTCCAGCCGGTCCATGGCGAGCTGACGATCAAAAGAATCGGCGAAGAGGTCATGGTCAAGGGGCGGATCACGACCTGTCTGAGCCTTGTCTGCAGCCGGTGCCTGGCCCCCTTTGAGTTTGCCGTCGATTCCCGGTTCGACCTCGTTTTTCTTCCTGAGGATGTCCATGAGATGAAGGATGAGCTGGAGGATGAAGACCTGGACAAGATATTCTACAAGAGTCATCACATCGACCTTCGTGAAGTCATTCTAGAGCAATTAAACCTGACCTTTCCGTCCAAGCTCGTCTGCTCCGAGAGGTGCGAGGGCATCTGCGCCGTGTGCGGCCAGGTCCGGCACGGTGGAAACTGCGGCTGCCTGGTCAAGGAGCCCGAAGGCCGGTTGGGAAAATTAAAATATTTCATGAAAGATAAGAGTTAAATGCCTAATCCAAAACGAAGACACTCACATTCCCGAAAGGGACGCCGCCGGGCGCATGACGCTCTGGTGATGCCCTCCTTTTCCGTGTGTGCCAATTGCGGAACCCCGAAACTGCCC
>JAPKZH010000582.1 GCA_026393905.1 Candidatus Aminicenantota bacterium | reverse complement strand
AGAGGTCGAAGACGCGGGCTTCGGCCAAGTCATAAACCTGTTTGATCCCGGGGAACTTGTGGACGGGCTCGGAGGCTAAGTAGGCCTTCTTGTCGCCGCGCTTCCAGCCGTAGAAATGGGTGGCCAGGGCGATGAGAAGGCAGAGGATCGAGATGCCGGCCACGGGGTTGAAGATGCTCAGGGCATGGGACGTAAAGTCGATGCTTTCGCCGGCCTCGACGTGGCCTTCTAGAATGGGCTGGATGAAATTCGTCAAGGGCAGCTTGTTGAACACGCCGAAGGTGATGCAGAGGATCGCCAGGATCAGGATCGGGACGACGATGGCGCCTGGGCTCTCTTTGACGGCGGGAACATCCTTTGTTCTCGGCCCGAAGAACACGGAATGGCCGGCCTTGAGGAACGAGGCGAAAGTGAAGATCGCGCCGACCCAAGCGGCGATGGCGAAGATGGTATAGCCGCTTTCCAGGGCGCCGTGGAACACCATTTCCTTGGAGACAAAGCCGTTGAGGGGCCAGACTCCCGAGATGGCCAGAGCGCAGACAGAGAAGCCAAAGGCCGTCCAGGGCATCTCTCTGGCCAGGCCGCCCAGCTTTTTCAGTTCCGTCGTTCCGGTCCGGTGCTCGACCGAACCGGCGCTCAAGAAGAGCCCGCATTTATACATGGCGTGGTTGATCATGTGGAAGATCCCGCCGGCAATGCCGATGGGAATGGCCGTTCCGATGCCCAGGATCATGTATCCGACCTGGCTCACAGCGTGATAGGAGAGCAGACGCTTGAAATCCTTCTGGATGAGCGCCATCATGACCGCGAAGACGATGGTCGCGGCGCCGATGATCATCAGGGTGATGGAGAGAGCGCTGCCCTTTTCCAATTTGAACAGGTCGAGCGTGATCCGGGCCAGAAGATAGATGCCCAGCAGCTTTTCAAAGGAGGCCGGCATGAAAGCCATGAAGGTCACGGGAGCATCGATGGCGGCATCGGGGATCCAGGTGTGGAACGGCATGGCCCCCGCTTTTCCGATGGCGCCGATCATCATCAGGACGAACGCCGCAACGGCCGGGCCTTCGGGCTTGACCGAGATCTGGGACAAGGTCAGGGTGCCGGTGATCGTCCAGAGGATGCCGATCCCGAGGATCATGCAAAAATCGCAGAACCCGCTGATGATAAACGCCTTGACCGCGGTCCGGTTGGCTTCTTTCCGGCCGAGCGAGATCAGGCCGTAGAGGGTCAGAAGCAGGCCTTCCCAGAAGAAGATCAGCGGGACGAAGTTGTCGGCTAAAACGGCGCCGTTGGCCAACGCGGCGGACAGGAAGACATAGGCATAATACTCATTCCCGCGCGGATGGTCCTTCATCTTGACGATCGAATACAGGGTGATGAGGAAGAGAAATCCGGCCAGGCCGAGCAGGATGAAGCTCGAAAAATGGTACAGACGCAGCTCGAAATTAATGCCCTGTCCCATCCAGGGGATGCGGAATTCCAGGTTTTTGATGGAGAAGAGCTTAAATCCCATGTAGAGGACGACGAGGGAGGCGACGAGGGCGATGGCTTCTCTGAAATATTTGAGGCGCTTGGGAATGACCAGGCAGATGACGGCAATGAGGGCCGGCAGGAGAATCGGCCATAGAAGCATGTTCGGTGTCATTTTAGCCGCCAATGATATGGGTCGTCGCGATCTCGGCCACCTTGGCGGGATAAGAGATGAAGATGCCCGCGACCAGGGATAAGATGGCCAGGAGGGCGACGACAAAAATCATCGATCTCGTTTTTTCCGGCGCAGCGATTTTCACTTCTCCCAGGAAAACCTGGCTGAAAACCTTGAGGAGGTAAAACATGGTCAGGACGGCCGTGAAGAGGGCGACGGCCGCAACCCAGACCAGCCCGGCCTGGACGGTCCCCATGATGACCAGGAATTTGGAGAAGAAGCCTCCGAAGGGAG
Source organism: Candidatus Aminicenantota bacterium (assembly GCA_026393905.1). Classification (GTDB taxonomy): domain Bacteria; phylum Acidobacteriota; class Aminicenantia; order Aminicenantales; family UBA4085; genus JAPKZH01. The sequence continues at coordinate 217 of JAPKZH010000582.1, read as the reverse complement.
GAATGCCGATGACCGAGAAAGCGCAGAGCAGGAAGGCGACGGCGGTGATGGGCATAGTCTTGATCAACCCGCCCATTTCCCGGATGTCCCGTTTATGCGTGGCGTGGATGACGATCCCGGCGCAGAGGAAGAGTCCGGCCTTGGCCAGGCCGTGCATCAGGATGAAAAGCAACGAGCCTGAGACCCCGGATTGGTTGGCCACACTGAAGCCTAAAAA
>JAPKZH010000143.1 GCA_026393905.1 Candidatus Aminicenantota bacterium | reverse complement strand
AATGACAGGAATTCCGCCCCCTCCGCAGCAAATCACGATAAATCCCATGTCAATCAGTTTTTTGATTTCTCTTTTTTCAACAATGGTCACAGGTCTGGGAGACGCCACGACGCGGCGATAGCCTCCGGGTGTTCGAATCGTCGGATAAGGAAGGTTCAGAGCCCTTTCAGCGGTGAAAAACGGACCGATCGGTTTCGAGGGTTTGAGAAAAGCCGGGTCATTTTCATCCACGACCACATAGCTGATGAGACTGACGATCGGCTGCTCGGCAACGATTCCCATCTTCATGAGTTCGCTGTCCAGTGTGGACTCGATCATGTATCCAAGCTGACCCTGCGTCTGGGCGACGAGGATTTCGAGAGGCAGGCAGGGCACTTCCTTGCAATTCTCCTGCTGAAGCAGAAGGTTTCCGACTTGCGGCGCATTGCCGTGGGTGATGATGATTTTGTATTCTCTTGATAATCGGGCGATCTGACGAATCGGAACCCTCAGATTTTCAAACTGCTCTTCCACGGTTCCTAACTGATTCCTGCGGAGCAAGGCGTTGCCGCCGAAGGCGACCAGCAGAATCTTTTTTTGAAGTTTTTCGCCCATACAGGTAAACCTTCCTATCCTCTTAACGGACGGCTGCTTCTCATGGGACAAGGGGTATGTTTCGCTTCGCGCCGCCTATTTTCAAAGGTGATGCCCGGTTAACGGACCGGCCCGCCGCACGCCCCTCGACCGGGCCTCTGGCCTGTCCCTTGGCGGTTCATCTTTGATCTTGGCTTAGCGGTGGTGACAGGCCACCCAATGCCCGTCCCTGAGATCCTTGAATTCGGGAACCGATTCCTCGCAGATCCGGTCATGCTCCGGACAGCGCGTGTGAAAGGTACATCCGGACGGCGGATTTAGCGGGCTGGGAACATCGCCCTTCAGGACGATCCGCTTTTTCTTGGTGGCCGGGTCCGGAATGGGCACGGCTGACAGGAGGACCTGGGTGTAGGGATGCTGAGGATCGTGGTACAGCTTTCGATCGGTCGTCATTTCGACGATATGCCCCAAATACATGACGGCCACCCGGTCGCTGCAATGTTCGACCACGCTGAGATCGTGAGCGATAAAGATAAAAGACAGCCCCATCTCTTCCTGGAGTTGGATCAGAAGATTGATGACCTGGGCCTGGATGGATACATCCAATGCGGATACCGGCTCGTCGCAGACAATGAGTTTGGGATTCATGGCCAGGGCCCGGGCGATACCGATACGCTGCCTTTGGCCGCCGCTGAATTCATGGGGATATCTGCGCCGCTGCTCCGGGAGCAGCCCCACCTTTTCCATCAGAAAATCCACACGCGCTTTAATTTCGCTCCGGCTCAGCTTTTCATAATTGTGCAACGGTTCGGAAATGATTTGGCTGACGTTCATCCTTGGATTGAGAGAAGAGTAAGGATCCTGAAATATGATCTGCAATTCGGATCGCAGCCGGCGCATTTCGGCCCTGGTCAATTTCAAGGTGTCCCGGCCTCGGTAATAAACCTGGCCGGCGGT
>JAPKZH010000219.1 GCA_026393905.1 Candidatus Aminicenantota bacterium | reverse complement strand
ACTTAATTTCCAAATCGACTTGCACTTTCTTTGGACCCATCTGAAGAAATCCTTCCCAAATTCCGACAAATACTTCTGTTTCTGCTGAGAGAACCGTCTTTGTTTTCGCTTTTTGATCTTGGGCATTTGTATTCTGAATTGGCAAAAGCAGAAAGACGGAAAATACAATTGTTGTTACAATACCAGAAGCATATTGTTTCATTAAAATCCTCTCCCTCCCATCGATGGCCCGGCCTCCCAGTTATTTCATCTTCGGATCCTGGCCGGGTCCGCCGGTGTTGTTGAATTTCGGAATTCGTTCCTCCGCGGCGGGAAGCGGCGGGTACTTTCCGTGCGGATCCTTTTGATACCAGTAGGCCACGGAATAGAAGTTGTCCGAACGCAGGTTGGCGTGGCCGTCTTCAATCGTGACTTTGATCGATTTGTGAAAGCGCACCGGCGCCTCCAGGTGAAAGCGGTAGTGCGAGAACCTCGAGCCCGGCTCCCATTGGTGAAACTCCGTGAGCCCGACGAGAGGGAACGAGTAGAGCGATGAAAATCCCCAGGCTCCGTTGAAATAGTCCTCGCCGCCTGTGCCGTGAATACGGGGCTCGGTTTCATCGTCGATCCAGATCATCTCGTCCCCCTCGTTCCAGCCTCCCCACTGGTTCTGGAAAACGGAGAGCGTCACACCGACAAAATGGCCATCCCCGCGCGTTTCGAGAAAGACATAATTGCCCGCTCCCGACGTATTGAGCCAGCGAGGGTCGCGGCGCGCTTCGCCGAAATCATTGCCATAGAAGTTGCCCTTGTACCAGCCCTGGCATGGCGTACCCTGGCGGTACTGGGCATGAAAATAGGCCGTGTCCGGGGCGAGCGCGGGCAGCTTCACCCAATCGATGTTCCAATAAAAATCCGTGATCTCCTGCCTGCCTTCATTGGTGACCGTGATCCGGCCGCGCCGGGCGAACGGCATCGGAAAATAGGAGTTCAGGGCCTTGTCCGGGGCCACGACCAGCAGGGCCGAATGGAAAACGGTATAGGTCCCGAGACCTAGACCGAAAAAATCCCCGATGGGCGCCTCGACGCTGGGCTCCGCCTCGCCGTCCCAGTACATCCGCAGCACGACTTTCTTCAGGTGATAGACCTCTGCCGTGGCCATGGTGATCCAGACGTGCCGGATTTCGCCGGGGCCGGCCTCGTTATACAGTTCCATGGTTTCGCCGGCTTTCAAATGCCTGTAATCCCCGTTGGCACCCGTCCGGTCATAGCTCGACGTGCGCCGCGATTCATAATCGCCGAGCCTGGTGAGCGTGCCGACCGCGAATTGGGCCGACAGGCCTCTGGCCAGCACGACGATAGTGAGCAGGACCATACGTGCTTTGGGCATCGTTCCCTCCTGCGGGGAATGATAAGCCCGGGCCGTTGTTCGAATCAAGGATAAAGATGAAAACCGCATGGCCGGATCGGAGTATCGAGGCAAAATCGCCCCCGCGTCAGGGCGGAGCCGAAAAGCAAATTCTTACAATTTGTCAAGGAACTTTTGGCATAGGAAGCGGTTTCGGAGGTAACCGGGATTCAAGCTGTTGGATCATGGAAAAAGCCTCACAGGACCCTGAAGGGTCATATTGACAAGTGATTAATAATACTGTTATTCTGCATCAAGGGACGGGGCTATGGCAGAGTGCCGAATTCTCGAATCCTGGAAAAAGACCGCCGAATACTAGGCGAGGCATAAAGGAGGTGGTAGCGGGTGATTGTGACTGAATGAGGGTGGAACTCTCTTTTTTTGCTCAGAAAAACAGAGAGTTGTTCATTATTCGTAGTCAACCAAAGTTGTAAGGAGGGTTTAGATATGAAAAAGAGAATATCGAAGCTAGCCGGTCGGTGGTGGCTGTTGCTGCTGCCGATCGCAGTATTCGTGGTCGCCGGTCAGATCGGCGGAACGACCGCGGCATCCCAGGCTGGCGAGTTCCCGGCCTTCATCCCGATGCCGGGCGTCACCCCCAGGGGCGTCGCGGTCGACAAGGTCGGCAACGTCTACGTCAGCGCCTCAGTGGGCAGCGGGGCCAGCGAGCACATCAAGATTTGGAAGTTCACGCCAGCCGGCGATCCGCCGTTCTCCGCCGATACGTTCTATGCCGATATCGGCCAGGGGACGATAGGAGGCCTCGCGGTCACCGCCGACGGAGACCTATATATCGCCATGGCGGCCGGGGTCGATAGGGGAGTCTGGCGGATGGACCGGGAGGGGAATATCGATCTCCTGCCGGGCAGCAACCAGATATTCTTCGCGAATGGCCTTGCCTTCGACGAACGGGGCACGCTGTATGTCACCGAATCCGTATCGCTAACGATTTTCACACCGCAGGGTAAGCCCGCCGGACCGGGAAGCATCTGGCGCATCCCGCGCGGAGGGGAGGCGAAGCTGTGGATGCGAGATGAGCTGCTCAGGGGAACCGGTGCGCTGGGCCAGCCCGTCTGGATCGGAGCCAATGGCATTGCTTACTACCATGGCAACCTCTACGTAACGAACACGGAGAAGGGCACCGTGATGCGGATCCCGGTACAGAAGGATGGCAGTGCCGGGGTACCCGAGGTTTGGACGACGCTCCAGGAAGTGTTTGAATCGCCGTTGGCCGGCTTTCCCATCCCAGTGATGGGGGACGGCATCGCCCTCGACGTGCATGGAAACCTTTATGTGGCCGTGTTGACCCGGTCTGCGGTCGTTCGCATCAACCTCTTGGACAAATCGCAGCAGACGGTGGCGGCATTCCGTTTCCCGGACTATCTGCCTCTGTATGCCCCGCTTGACTTTCCGGCCAGCCTCGTCTTCGGCACGGGCAAGGGTGAGCGGACGAGCCTCTTCGTGACCAATCTGGGCATGGGAAAAGGGCTTGTACCGCCACTCCCTTGGGTCGGCCCCAGTCTAACGAAGATCGACGCCGGCGTGCAGGGCGACCCTCTCCATTAAGTCGTCGCGGGTGATCAGTTCCGCCGCGCCATTGTGCGCGTGCTATTGAAGTCTGCGTTAGAAGGAGATTTTGACCACATAGCCGGAAGTATACATGAACTCGTCTACTACCTTAGTGATGGTGGGGCTCGATGAGATTTCAGCCAGTCGAACTAAAAAGAATGTTGGTTTTACCGTAGGAGAGGAAAATGTTAAGGCATATCGTCATGGTCAATTTCAAGGTTGAGGTCGGGCAACGCGAGAGAGATGAATTTGCCAAAAAGGCTGCTGAAACACTAGCGCAAGTACCAGGAACGAAAAATATTATCATGGGACAAGCT
>JAPKZH010000015.1 GCA_026393905.1 Candidatus Aminicenantota bacterium | reverse complement strand
CGGTTACCGCCGCTGCAGATGCGCTCTGGGCGCCGATGAGCAACTTCCCCTGGATCACGATTACTTCGGGTTTCACGGGAAGCGGCAACGGAACGGTCGCCTTCGCCGTTGCGGCGAACACGGCAGCGGATCAACGAACGGGGACGATCTCCATAGGCGATAAAACCTTTACGGTAACCCAGCCCGGAACCTCGACGGTTCTTAAGGGCGACATCAATGGCGACGGAAATGTCAATCTGGCCGATGCCATCCTGGCCCTGCAGGTGAATGCCGGCATGGCGCCATCCGGCATCCGGTCCGGTTATGCGGCTTCCGGCGCCGACGTCAACGGCAACGGCAAGGTCGGCGAGGCCGAGGCGATCTACATTCTGCAGTACGTGGCCGGCCTGCGGCAGTAGTTTTCGGGACAGACATAAGGACAGAGGGGGGACACGACTGCGTCATATCCCCCCTGTCCCCCTTGGAAAAAAACATTTGACTTTTTTGATTTGAATGGCCTATGATGAAGCCGTTTGGAGACAAAGGGTTTAACTTTCAAGTGAATTCAGGACCCCAAATCATGCGGGCAGCAAGACAGATCATCCATTTCGTGCTTGTGCTGACGATCCTTTCCACGGGGCTGCCCGTCTATCAGCCGGGCGATGCGAACCGTGATGATCGCGTGGATCTGGCCGACGCGATCCTGCGGGTGCAGGGTGTGGCGCGGACGGCCGAGCAGCCCGCCGCCTTCCGTGACAGGTTGGAGGAAGCCCTGATCACCCTGTCCGTTGTCGCCGGTTTCAAGAAGGTCGTAAAGGCCGACCGGGGGCAGGCGAATCAACAAAATACGAGTTATGTCAATATATTAGCTATTAACGCCGCGTGCGAACCCGATACCCTGCCGTTGGCCGGGATGCAAGCTGAAAGCGCGGCCCACCTCTACCGTTCGCCGGCCTTGGCGCCTCCGACGCCGCCGCCCCTGTCCGCCTGATCGAAAAGCAGCGGGCTGGAACCGGTCGCTTGATGAAGCGCGGGAACCTTCAGCCCTGCATTTGAATACGGTTGCTCCGTCCATGACGGGGCGGTTGTTACGGGAAGCGGACACCATGAACACAGGCAGATTCAAGAAAATAATGAATAAAATCGCAATTGCCCTCGTCCTTTTAGCGGCAGGGCTTCTGCTCGTCTGGCCGGCCGTTGCGGCCGTCCAACCGGGTGCGAAATACGCCGGGGGCAACCTCAACCTGGAGGCGAAGAACGCGACAGTCGGGGAACTGCTGGAAACCATCGCCCGGACGGCCGGCGTCGATATCTTTGTTGCGCCGGGGTTTCAGACGGCGGGACAGAAGATGACCCTCCAGATCTCCGACGAGCCGCTCGAAGAGGCCATCCGGAGGATTCTGCGCGGCTATAACTACGCGGCCATCTATGAAAAGGAAGGGAACGATTTCCGCATCGCCGCCCTGAAGATCTATCCCGAGGGACAGGCGTCGGGTGCGGTCGTTCCGCTGTTCGGCGGCGGCCGGACGCCTATCTATGAGGAGAAGAATCGGCGCGGCGAGACGATGACCATTCTGGTGAACGCGGGCGGAGACATCGTGACGCACGGCAGCGCAGCGGCCCGACGCGGAATGGTCGGTCCGTCCCAGACGGAAGTCGCCGCGACCGCTCCCCCGAGCGCGGGGCTGCAATCGCCCTGGTTTGCCCTCCAGCTCCAGCAGGAGCAGGCGGAGGTGGAGCGGTTCAGCGAATTGCTGATGCTCCGCCGGCAGGCGGAAATCGCCACGGATCCGAAACAGCGGCAGGCCCTGGCGATGGTTTACGCCGACGAGGCGGCGAAATTTCAGGCCTTCAAAAAAGCGAACATGAACAAGGTTGAATCTCTCAAGCGGATCAATCAGTTTCAGGAAGTGACGAAACAATAGGTTTCCGGACCCCCGGGCGGTCACGCCGCGGGCGGACGGGTCATGCATACGAGGAGGTTTGTTATGAATCCCTTTAAGAAGATAACCAGAGTGCTCATCGCGGTTCTGGCGGTTCTGGTCCTGACGGCCGGGATGGCCTTCGCCGTCGTTCCGGCGACCAGGACCCTCACCGTGGGCACGGGGAGCGGAACGGCCGGTCAGACGGCCGACGTACTGATTCCCATCACGATCGACAATCC
>JAPKZH010000199.1 GCA_026393905.1 Candidatus Aminicenantota bacterium | reverse complement strand
GAAGACATGGGAGGGCGGCGGCTTCTCGGCAACGAACGTCAACTTCAGATGGTCGATGATCCGGTCCACGGCGGGATAATTGGTGATGAAGGCGACGACCTTCATCTCCTGCTCGGCGCCGTCCTGACCGTACCGGTAGCTGACTTTTCCCTCGGGCTCCAGGAATGACAGCCGCTCCAGCGAGAGTACCGGTCGGATCATGTACTTTCCCACCCGCTCGGCCTCGGTCTTTGTCTTGGCCCGGACCCGGCTGTGGACTGAAAAGCCCGTGTGGCGCCAGGAGAGAAGGCGCTCCGCCCATTCCGGGCTGAGGAGTTCCCGGCCAACAAGAAACGCCAGCACCTCGCGGCCGAAGACCTCCGCCAGGCGCAAATCGTCGATCCGGGGAATCTGATGGAAAGAAGGAGCGCTGAAGAAAAAATTGCTGAGCGTCGACGATCATATCACTCGGATTTGCATAAGCGACAAGAATGTGCTCTATGGGCTAGGATATGAAACTCATTTCATTTATAAATTCTTGCTGAACCAAGAATAACTGATCTGAGGTGGTGCGATCGGCATGCGCTTGTGGTAACTCCAGCGGAAAAGATCCCTAGCAGCTTTAGGCTTACGCCCCTCGTCACTCAGTCTGTCTTGACTTGTCCTCTTAGCATGATTTACTATTTCTCACGATGGGAAAAAGGGGGAAATCGTAGCCTTGACACATTATCTGCTATCCCATGCGAAAAAGAAATTCTTGTCTTTTCTCAGAAAAATATTTCTCCTCACCGAAATTTTAACGATTGTATTCCCGCGAGGATTCGATTACCTTGTCTTCTGTGCTTTTCGTAAAAAACTTCGGACAATGAGACCTGCAAGGGCAGTGCTGGCATGATCCGCAAGGTCTTCTATGATGATGTGATGCAAGAACTTTCTATAGCGCCTCCTTTCTTATCCTTTAAAACATCAGCCCGGGCCACCTCTCCGAGGCCATCCAGTTTCGGATGATAGACAGATATTACTAGCCTCATTCAATTGTGGTTTATGGGAGTTGTAATTCTGTCCAAGACTTTGGATTATTCTCCGACGATCTCGTATTTGATCAAGGAGATGAGGTCTTCTTCGTCCGCTTCAAGGAGGTAAAGGAAATTGCCGGCGATGGCCATGGGGGCGTAGTATTGGGGATTGTTCCTCCGGATTTTAAAAAGCGGCAAATAGAAATTATCAAGGTATTGTCCTTCCCGATTAAAAACATCCACCAGAGTCCCTTTGTTTTTGTCAAACGTTGAGGTCACGGCCCAAAGTCTTCCTTTATGCCAGAGAAGCCGGCAGAGATCGTTATGATATTTCGGGATGGGATAACCTTCAGGAATTTTCCCGGCCGGCGTATATCTCACCCGATCATACTTCCTCCGGAAGCTGAGGACGATTTCGCTTTTTTCAAGGTCAAGAATCTTGATGAGATATTCGGGCGTGTGAAAGAGGAAGACATAGCGTTCGCTCTCTCTCAGCGCCATAAGCCTGGAGATCCCGCTGCTGCTTGTTCTTCCTCCCAGCCGTACGTCGCGAGATTCGGTCGTCGGCAGCAGAAAAGACGTTTCAATGACTTCTTCCTTTTCTGTGACGACAATCAACCGGTTTTTTGCTTCATAAAGGCCGCTTATTTTCGGCATGTCTTCCCACACACGCTTCATCATAAAGAATATTCCGTCGTGATATCCCAGGAGGCTGCTAAAAGGACCTTTAGAGAATTTCTTGTCCTCGATCAATTTGCCATCTGGGGTAATGCGGACGAGTTTCATGATGTTCGAGGAGTAAAGGATGATATCATCCTCCCTGACTATAACACCCGTCAGGTTGCCGTTGAGCTCTCCCGGACCTTCGCCCCACTTGAGAAGGTTCTTGACAAATTTGCCGTTAACGCCAAACTTCAAGAGCCCCTTGGGCTCATGCACATAGATTGAACCGTCCCTTCCGGCAAAAACATCCCATGGCTCGACAAAGAAGAATTTTCCTCCTTCATCCGTAATCCGCGAAATTTCCTTGAGTTGAATCACCCGGCCTGCTTTGGCACTCAAAGGCTTCTCCGGATTCTCGATAACCTGTTGGGAGGCCACAATGGCCGCCAGGAATAAAGAGAAGCAGAACATTCCAGTCTTTTTCAGAAATCGTTGAGAAAACTGTTTTCTTGTCATGAGATCTCACTTCCGGGCTTCTTCGGCCGGCTTTTTATTATACGCCTCTCTTCACTGAAATATTTAGAGAATTCAGGAGGCTATCATGAGGATGGAAAAATTGAATCAAGGAATGAAATCAATTTTTTAAGATTTTTTCTACTAGGCTGATGTTCGCCCCTCTCCCAATTCCCAATAGTCGATTGATCAATCTTCAGCAGTTGAGCCAGCTTTTTTGGGATAATCCGTGAGTTCGCCTGCGATGTGTTATCCTTTCTCTGAGACTCTCGACGGTATCCGATTGAGGATCATATTTCAGGAATTCAATAATCTTCGGAATCCCGGCTAAAGAAGGTTTCACTCGGTTGTTTCCCAAAGATATATCGTTACCTCACAAAAAAATGGGGAAGTCCTGTAACCTTTTTATCCTCGCCAAGGTATATTATTATTGTAAAATGAAGTTGGAGGGACAGTCTATGATAAAAAAGGGTCTTGCCCTGTCACTCGTCCTTGTCGTCGCTTCGGTGGCTGGAGCCCAGAACCTTTGTTGCCAAATTACCCTATATAAACTCCAGCTTGATTATATATCTTCACAATGCTCGATCTAATATCCAAAATCACGGCTGTCTAATCATAAGTTGAACAAA
>JAPKZH010000544.1 GCA_026393905.1 Candidatus Aminicenantota bacterium | reverse complement strand
AAGTCTCTTATGAAATAAATGATGGAGATCCGATACCCGCGTCCCTCTTTGCTTAAAATAAAAGTGGATAGTGAGATAATATTGTTTACAAACTTTTCCAAAGGACCATGGGCGATGTCTGAAAATCGGGAATTTGGTATTGTGCATCCCTAAAAGGTTCGCCGCGATGAAAAAAACGATCGGGATATTGGGAGGGATGGGACCCGAAGCGACCGCATATTTTTTTCAACTCCTCATAAAAAAAACGGGAGCGGCCTGCGACCAGGAACACATCCCCATTCTGATCTGGAACAACCCGAAAATCCCGCCGCGGACCGATGCCATTCTCCATAAAGGCAAGAGTCCGCTTCCCCTGCTGCGGGAGGGTATCAACATCCTGGAAAAAGGCGGGGCCGGTCTTATCGTCGTGCCCTGCATCACCGCCCATTATTACGCGCCCAAACTCCAGGCACGGGCCAAAGTTCCGTTCGTCAACCTCCTCGATGAGAGCCTGGGATACACTAAAAAATATTTTCCTGGAATCAAAAAGGCGGGCCTCGTCGCCAGCTCCGGCACCGTCGCCTCACGGCTTTTCCATAAGACATTCGAACAGGCAGGGATCGAGGTCATCGCCCCCGGGCAAGACGAGCAGAAGCGGGTCCAGAACGCGATTTTCGGAAAAAAAGGGATCAAGGCCGGGTTCACAACAGGCGCGCCGAGAAAGACCATTATCGCCGCAGCCCGCCGCCTCATTAGGCGCGGCGCCGAAGCGATCATTGCGGGCTGTACCGAAGTTCCGCTTGTCCTCGAGCCAAAAGACATTTTCGTTCCGTTCATCGAGCCGATGAAGATCGGCGCCCTGGCCTGCATCAAAATGGCCGGCTATAGAATAAAGGAATAATCGGAATCACATGGGAGGAAGTCATGAAACTCAAAAAAGGGCTCGTTTTATTGTCTCTCGCCATTTTTCTGGTTTCGACGCTGGGCTACCTCTGCGGCTGCAAGGCCAAGAACGAAAAGGCGGCTGAGCAAGTGCCGCCGCTCGTCAAAGCTCCGGACATCCAACAGCGGTTGGCCAAATTCGCGCCCACGGAAATCACATTCGAAAAAAGCATCTTGACGGCCGAAGACAGAGCGCTGCTCAACAAGTTCATCAGCGCCGCCCAAATCATCGACAACATCTTCTGGAAACAGGCTTATCCGCCTGGCCTGGCCATCAAGGAGCAGCTCGAAAAATCGACTCTGCCGGAAGACAAGGATTACCTGCGCTTCCTCATGATCAACTTCGGGCCTTTCGACCGCCAGGACGAGAACAAGCCCTTCATCGGCACGGCCCAAAAACCGGCCGGGGCCGGCTTTTATCCGCCGGACCTCACCAAGCAGGAATTCGAAGATTACATAGCGAAAAATCCCGGTGAAAAAGAGCAACTCGAAAGCTCGTTCACGGTCGTTAAAAGGCAGGCCGGGAAGCTTGTCGCCGTCCCCTATCCGGCCGAGTACAAAGACGACCTGGAAAGGGTCGCCCAGACGCTCCGAGAAGCGGCCGGACTGACCACCAATCCTTCGCTTCAAAACTACCTGACCCGCCGCGCCCAGGACCTTCTGAGCAAC
>JAPKZH010000476.1 GCA_026393905.1 Candidatus Aminicenantota bacterium | reverse complement strand
AAGCTCGAGATCTCCGTGACATAGATATGATCATCGCGGCCGGCATCGACAAAAGAGATGAGCGGCGGGCCGATGTTACCGGCGAGATGGGCGGGAAGCCCCGCCTCTTTCATGATCTTGTGGAGGAGGGTGACGGTCGTCGATTTTCCGTTTGTTCCCGTGATGCCCACGATCCGGCCTTTTAAAAAGCGAAAGGCCACCTCGATTTCGGAGAGAATCGGAACGCCTTTCTTCCGAGCGGCTGCCGATTCCTCCAGCGGCGGTACGCCGGGGCTGGGGACGATGAGGTCGGCATCTAAAAAGGAGGCGAGCGTATGCCCGCCCGTTTCGACGTCGACACCTTTCCCCTGCCAATACCGGATTTGGTCGCCGATCTCTTGGCTCAACTTCTTTTCGCTGATTTTGACTTTGGCGCCGCGTCCGAGCAGGAAATGGACCAGGGCTTCACCCGTCTTCCCCAGGCCGACAACCAAGACTTTTTTATGGTGAAGGTCCATCGTCATCTCAACTTGAGAGTCATCAAGGTGAACAGGGCAAAAATAATCCCCAGGACCCAGAACCGGACGACTATCTTTTCTTCCGGCCATCCCAGGAGCTCGAAATGATGGTGGAGGGGCGCCATCTTAAAAACCCTTTTCCCTTTGGAGAACTTGAAGTAGCTTACCTGGATCAACACCGACAGCGCCTCCAGGATGAAAACCCCTACTACCGTGAAGAGCAGGAATTCCTGTTTAATGAGAAGCGCGATCACGGCCAGGGTTCCGCCCAGCGACAGGGCGCCGACGTCGCCCATGAAGACCTGGGCCGGGTGGGAGTTGAACCAGAGAAAGCCCAGGCAGGCTCCGGTGAAAGCGCCGGCGAACACTGTCAGCTCCGCCGCCAGCGGAACGCGGGCGATGTTCAAATAGGTGGAAAAATTGGCATGGCCGGCGATATAGGTCAGCGCCGTTAAAGCGCCGGCGCTGATCAGGGTCAGGCCGATGGCCAGCCCGTCCAGGCCGTCGGCCAGGTTGACGGCGTTGGAAGAGCCGACTAGGATGAAGACAATCCAGGGAAGATAGAACCAGCCGAGATAGGGGATCCATTCTTTGATGATCGGAAAGAACAGATGGAGGTTGAACGTGCCTTTGAACCCCAGGGTGAGCATGGCCAGCCCGATGGCCACGGCCAGGATAAACTGGAGCAGGAACTTGTTCCGGGCGATGAGTCCGAGAGACCGCTTCTTCTTGATTTTGAGGAAATCATCCATGAAGCCTATCAAACCGAAAAAGAACATCGTGGCCATTGCCAGCCAGACATACGTGTTGCTCAGGTTCCCCCAGAGCAGCGTCGGGATGAGCGTGGCGCCGATGATGAGGATGCCGCCCATGGACGGCGTGCCTTTTTTTGCATAATGAGATTGAGGCCCCTCGGGCCGGATTTCCTGGCCGATCTGGTACTTTTTTAGGAGCTTGATCAAGGCCGGGCCGAAGAGAAAGCTCAAAAAGAGGGCCGTCAGGCTGGCCAGGGCCGCCCGGACCGTGATGTAGCGAAAGACATTGAAGAAGAAGAGATTTTCTCTCAAGGGCACGAGCAGCCAGTACAGCACGTCAGGACTCCTCGAACGCGTTTTTTATTTTTTCCACGATTTTTTCCGTCCGGATTCCCCTCGACCCTTTGACCAGGACCAGGTCGCCGTCCTGAAGAAGGCCCGTGATGTTCTCAGCGGCTTCTGCTGAATCCCGGAACGAGAATACCCGTTCCGGTTGCATTCCCGACGATATGGCGCCGTCGGCGATGTGAAGGCTGAGAGGCCCTACCGTCACCAGGAGATCCCAGCCCGAGAGGACGACCTGGCGACCCGCGTCTTTGTGAAACGAGGCCGTCGCCTCGCCGAGCTCGAGCATGTCGCCCAGGACGGCGACTTTTCTTTTGGCCGGAAGCCTGGAGAAGTTGCGGAGGGCGGTGGCCAGGGCATTGGGATTGGAATTATAGGAATCGTCGATCATCATGATCCGGTGTCCCAGGCGCAGAAGGATCCCTCTGTTCGAGAACGGCCTCAGCTCCCAGATCGATTTTTCGACCTTGGCCAAGGGCAGGGAAAAAGCGAAGGCGACGCCGAGCGCCGCCAGCAGGTTCGAAACATAGCTCTCCGTGAGAAAAGAAAACCGGATCGCCCGCTCTTCGCGGCCGTATTTCAGGTCGAAGTCGATACCGTCATAGCCGAGGCTCTTGAGGTTTCGGGCTTGGATATCACAACCCTCCGAAAAGCCGAAGGTGATGATCTTCCCCTTGGAGCTTCCGGCGATTTTCCGGACAGAGAGATCGTCTCCGTTGAGGACGGCGGTACCGCCGTTTTTCATTCCGTCCAGAATCTCTTTTTTTGCCGAGGCAATGTTCTCCATCGTTTTGAGGAACTCCAAGTGGACGGGATTGATATTCGTGATCACGGCGACGTCTGGAGGCGCGATCCCGGTCAAGGCCTTGATCTCTCCGGGAGCGCTCATTCCCATTTCAAGAACGGCCGCCTGGTGGCGTTTTTCGAGGCGTAAAAGGGTCAGGGCAAGCCCTATCTGATTGTTGAAATTCCCCTCGGATTTCAACACCGCGAAATGGGGGGCCAGAAGCGCGGCCGTGAATTCTTTAGTCGTCGTCTTGCCGACGCTGCCGGTGATGCCCACGACTTTGAGCGGATGCTCGGCCAGGACGCGCCCGGCCAGTGTTTGAAGGGCTTCGAGCGTGTCCCCGACGCGGATCAGGGCGAACCGGTCATCCGCGACATGAACGGCCTGGGAAATCACGGCGCCCTTGGCGCCCCGCTCCGCCGCCGCAGAAACGTAATCATGGCCGTTGCGGCGGGCGACAATGGCAAAAAAGAGCTCGCCGGGCCTGGTCAGGCGCGAGTCGATGTTGAACTCCCGGAAGGTAAGGGAAGGCGGGCCCTGGACGATGGCCCCCCGGACCTTTTCGGCGATCTCGTCGGTCCGCAGCTCGACCATGTTCAAACCGACCCCATCTTCTTCAATATCTCCCGGATCACCCGGCCGTCATGGAAGGGGACGACCCTGTCCTTCAGGATTTGATAGTGTTCGTGCCCTTTTCCGGCGACCAGGACCGCATCGCCCTTTTTCGCGAATGAAAGGGCTTGCTCGATGGCTTCGCGCCGGTCGGGCACGATGCTGTATTTCTTTGTCCCCGTCTTGAGGACGCCCTGTTCGATCTCGTGGATGATGGCCAGGGGGTCCTCCGATCGGGGATTGTCCGATGTCAGGAAGATCCAATCGGCCGACAGGCCGGCCGCTTCTCCCATGCGCGCCCTTTTCGTCCTGTCCCTGTCGCCGCCGGCTCCGAAGACGAGCAGGATGCGGTTGGGCTTGAGCTCCCGCACGGATTCGAGGAGGCTTTTCAAGGCCGCGTCGGTGTGGGCATAATCGATATAGATATCCAGCCCGAGGCTGTTCTCGATCTTCTCAAAGCGGCCGGGGACTGTGACGAGGTCGGCGATGCCGTCCTTGATAGCCTGGGGCGGGATGTTCAGGGCCAGGGCCACGGCAAAAGCCGCCAAGATATTATACAGGTTATGCTTGCCCGAAAGCGGCGAGATCACGGTCGCCTGGCCGCCGGGAAATTTCACGAGGGCTTCGATGCCCAGGCCGTTCAGCCTGAATTTTTCGCCCCGGACAAGGGCCTGGGGCTCAAGACCGAAGGTGATGGTGCTCATGGGAAGCTCGGCGATGAGCTTTTTGCCCCAGGCGTCGTCTTCGTTGACGACGGCGGTTCTCTTTTTGCTGTTGAGGCTGAACAGTTTTTTCTTGGCGGCGAAATAATCCTCCATGGTATGGTGATAATCGAGATGTTCGCCGCTGAGGTTGGTGAACACCGCCACGTCGAAGCTGATGCCCCAGACGCGCTTCAGGTCCAGGGCGTGCGACGAGACTTCCATGAGGCAGTGCGTCGCGCCCCGGTCGAGCATGTCCTTCAGCATCTTCTGCAGGTCCGGCGCTTCCGGCGTGGTCCGCTGGGCTTCGAGCTCGAAATCGGGGCCGCGGTAGCTGATAGTGCCGATGACGCCCGGCGCGAAACCGGCCTTTCGGAGGATGGCCTCCAGGATAAAGGTGATCGTTGTCTTTCCCTTGGTCCCGGTGATGCCGACGAGCTTCATTTTCTGGGAAGGATGGGCGTAAAAATTCGCCGAGCAAAAGGCTAAGGCTTCCCTCGTATCGAAAACTTGGATCCAGTTCGTCATGAGCTTGGGAGGCTTGGGCCTGTCGGAGAGAACGGCGGCGGCCCCCTTGCGGAGAGCCTCCTTGACGAATTCGCGACCGTCGGTTTTTTCGCCTTTCAAGGCGGCAAAAAGGAATCCGGGTTGTATGTCCTTCGAAAAATACGTGATGCCCTGGATGTCCGTCTTCTCTTCTCCCTGGAAAGAGAGGAGGGGAACGTCCTTGAGGATATCTTTGATTTTCATCGTTCGCCTTCTCTCCCCGGTTCGGCCGTTAGGGCGGCCTTCATCAGGCTTTTTTGAGGACTGACTCGAAGATACCGGAGCACCTGGCTCGAGATTTCCCGGAATACGGGCGCCGCGACTTGACCTCCGTAATACTCGGCCTTTTGGGGCTCGTCCAAAACGACGATCATGGAGATCGCAGGCTTCTCGACGGGGACAAACCCGACAAAGGACGCGATATGCTTAAAGGAGGAATACCTTTTCAACTCCGGGTCGATTTTTTGGGTCGTTCCCGTTTTCCCGGCAACCGTGTAGCCGTTGATCCAGGCCGCCTGGCCGGTCCCTTCGAGAACGACCTGCTCCAGGATCTTGATCAGCGTGTCGGCCGTTTTTTCCGAGATCTTCCTGTCCGGGGGAGTCGACTCTTTTTGGGCGATCACCGAGGAGCCTTCGATCGCGCCGACGATTTTCGGCGCAATGAGGAGGCCCCGGTTGGCGATGATATTGACGGCCTGGAGAACTTGGAGGGCCGTCGCAGAAATCTCGTACCCGATGGAAAGCGCCGGCAGTGAGCGCCGGCTCCATTTCTTCGGCGGCATGAGGAGGCCGGATTCCTCGGCAGGAAGGTCCAAGCCCGTCTTGCGGCCGAAGCCGAAGGCTTGAATGGTCCGATAAAACGCGTCCGGGTCGATGCGCAGGCCGACCTGAATCATCCCGACATTGGAGGAATGAGCGACAACCCCGGGCAAGGTCAGCAGGCCGAATTTTTTATGATCCCGGATCGGGCTCCCGGCGATGGCAATCGATCCTTCGCTGCAGTCAAAAATATCATTGAGCGAGACGGCCCGGTTTTCGAGGGCCGCCGATGCGGTCACAATTTTGAATGTCGAGCCCGGCTCAAAATTATAGCGGATCGCCCGGTTGATTTCTTGCTCGGGGGACGGAGGGTAGGCATTGGGATCGAACGCCGGATAGCTGGCCATGGCCAGGATCTCTCCGGAATCCGGGCGGGAGACGATCGCGGTGGCCCAGTTGGCACGGTTCTCGAGAACCGCTTTTTCCAACTCCCTTTGGGCTATGTATTGGATGTTTTCATCGATGGTCAGCGTGATATCTTTTCCGCTTTGGGGTTCTTTGAGGACTTCGGAATAGTATTCCCGGCGTTTGACATCCCGGAGGATGAGAACTTCCCCTTCTTTCCCCCGGAGGACTTGGTCGTAGGCCAACTCAATGCCGCTTTGTCCCTTGTCATCGATATCGACGCCGCCAAGAACATGGGCGGCCAGCTTGGCTTGGGGGTAGAATCGCTTGGGTTCCTCGCGAAAAGAGACGCCGTTGAGTCCCAAGGCCTTGACCTGTTGGGCCGTATCGACATCCACTTTTCTTTTGATCCAGGCGAAAGAGAATTTTTTTTGGAGCCGCGATTTGATTCTTTCAATATCCTTGGCGCTCAAGCCGAGGGTTGCCTCGAGCCTGAGGATGGTCTTCATCTGCAGCTCGAAGGGTTCCTCGGACGGCGGCGAGTAAAAAATGGAGGGCACGGGGATGCTCCGGGCCAGGATTTTGCCGTTCCGGTCGTAGATCGTGCCACGTTCCGGGAGGATTTTCGTCCGGTCCTGATTTTGTTTGACGACCTGGGCTTTGAAGCCGGCGTGGAGAAAGACCTGGAGGTCGATGAGGCGAATGAAAATGCCGATGACCCAGACCGTCAGCAGGAAAGCCAGGATCCGTGTCCGTTTCCGGACTTTTTTTTGGTACACGTCCGTCGGGAGATTCATGGCCTTCGGCTCAAAAATCCTCATAGATGATCTGTCCCTCTTTCGGCTCGGTCAGGTTTAATTTTTCCCTGGCCGTCTTTTCGACTCTCTCCAGGGAAAGGAGGGAAGCTTTTTTGGCTTCCAGCTTCTTGACCTCCTCCCGGAGCGTTTGGAGGCTGTTTTCGCAGCGGCCGATTTCGTAGCCGAGACGGATATTCTCGGTGATGTGCCACAGATAAAAAGTCAGAATGATAATCGTCATGAGGCTTGCCAGCACCCCCGCGGCGATCTCCTTCTTAGTGTATTTCTTGTGAACCATGGGATATCTTTTCCGCCGCCCTCAATTTGGCCGAACGAGATCTTGAGTTGCGGGCGATTTCCTCGGCCGCCGCCGTCACCGGCTTTTTGGTCAGGATCTCGAGGATCCCTTGGCCGGCGTCGGGTCGGGCCAGCCGGACAAAAGTGTGCTTGACGATCCGGTCTTCGAGAGAATGAAAGGAAATCGCCACGATCCTGGCGCTCGGCGGAACGAGGCGGGCCGTCTGTTCCAAAAATCCTGCCAAGCCCTGGAGTTCCTGGTTCACTTCGATGCGCAGCGCCTGAAAGACCTTGGCGGCCGGATGGATTTTCCCCGGCTGGGGCCGCCAGCGGCAGACGCCTTCCACGATCCCGCGGAGCTGGGTCGTGCTTTCGATTTTTTTTGACCGCCGGATCGAGGCGATGGCCTTGGCCAGCTTGTTGGACTGTTTGAGCTCTCCGTAGTCGTGGAAGATCTGGGCCAGCTTCGGCTCGGAATATTTGTCGAGGATCTTGGCGGCCGTCATTTTGTTCCGGACATCCATCCGCATGTCCAGGGGGCCGTCGAGGGAGTGGCTGAACCCGCGTTCGGGCGAATCGAGTTGAAAGGAGGAGATGCCGAGGTCGATGAGGATGCCCCGGACTTTGGACAAATCGATGCCGAGCTCCGCCAGGTACCGGAAATCCGAATGATAGAGCTCGACGCGGCCGGCATAGGGCAGGAGGATATCCTTGGCCTGTTGAAGAGATTGTTCGTCCAGGTCAAAGCCGATGAGCTTGGCCTTGAGGTTTCTTTTCAATATTTCAGAGGCATGTCCGGCCATGCCGATCGTGCAGTCGATATAGAGCCCCTCTCGTTCACTGCCTAAGTAACGGAGGGTCTCTTCGAGCAGGACCGGGATATGCCGTCGCTCGCTCATTCCGGCTTCCTATCCGACATCAGCTTGGAAATCCTTTTGAAGTCGTCGTAAGTCAGCGGCTTTTTTTCGATTTTTTCGGTGAGCCGGTTTTTGTCCCAGACTTCAAGATAATAGTGCATTCCGATGACTTCGACTTCCTTGTCAAGGCCGGCTTTTTCCCGGAGTCTCGGGCTGATCAGGACGCGGCCTTTGGCATCGATTTCCCCATAGATTCCCTTGGCGTGGGCTTGCCGCCACAATTCCTGGAAATCCGGGTCGGGATAGGCCATGGTTTTTTGGGGTGGGCTTGACATTTCCACCCATACCGGAAGGGGAAAGACCTGGATGAAATCATCCTCCAGGGAAGTGACATAAAGCTCTTTGCCGTATTGCTCTTCAATGGCGTCGCGGAACTTCTCGGGAATCTTGATCCGGCCGCTCTTATCGAGCTTCGCTTTTTGACTTCCTATCAGTAAATTTCCCATTTTTTCCCGTTTTTTCCCGTTTTGGTTTCAAATATACGAGAGCAAGATAGAAATGTCAAGCAAAAAAGCATAAAAAACAGAACTTTTTTTTAGCTCTAGATATGGGGGAAAATCATCGAAATGCTACAATTTGTAGCATGAGATTGATGGGCGGAGAAACGAGGAGGGAAATGATATCAATCAGGGACTTCTTCGGGCTTGGTTTCCACGAGTTTTTTGGCCGTTTCATAATCTTTTTCGGGGACGAAAATTCTGACCTCGCCCAGCCCGTCCATCGAAAAAGGATGGATCGACTGGACGACCCGGCCTTTGAAAATACAGGGGATGCCCTGGCTCTCGAGAAAACTCTTGATGACTTCAGCTTCCGCAGGACCCCAAACGCTGGTCAATTCCTTGAGCTTCAAGTCATGAGGACGGCCTTTATCTTTATCTTCGTTTTCTGCCATGTTCTCGAATTATGCTCCTTTTCCGGAGGCTCTTCTATATTTTTTTTGCCGGAAATAATCTTTCAAGATTCTCTGATGGTCAAAGGCCAGGGGGAAATCGATGCCTTTCTCGGTGAATATTCCGATGTCCTTAGCATCATCCCGGGCGACCGGGATTCCCCGGGCCTTGGCCACATAGACTGTGGATATCGTGTGCCGGCGGGGATCCCTGTCGGGCGCAGAGTACGTGTGGAGCTGGAATTTGAGGGTGACCTTGAGCGAGGTCTCTTCTAGGGCTTCCCGGACCGCGGCTTCTTCTAAAGATTCGCCATAGTCGACAAATCCCCCTGGAAGGGCCCAGCCGTAGGGCGGATTTTTGCGTTTGATCAGGACGACGCCTTCTCTTCCTCGGGGCTCTTTGGCCTCGATGATGATATCCACCGTGGGGAGCGGATTCCGGTATTTTTTCATGGTTCGCTCGAGTCCATTTTAATGGATGGCCGGCCAAGAAGCAATGTTCTAGGGGAATTATGGATACACCTGTCCGAAATCT
>JAPKZH010000541.1 GCA_026393905.1 Candidatus Aminicenantota bacterium | reverse complement strand
GTTGCCAGGCTGGTCCCTCCGATATAGCCGGCGAAAGAGAAATCCGGGATAGCCTTCCGGACTTGGGCATAGAGTTCCGCCGAAGAGATTCTCCGCATCGGTTGGAGGGAGGAATAGGTCTTTTCGCCGAGCGCGGCAGGCTGGGATCCCGCGAAGAAATCGAAGCGCCCATCTGTCGACATGAGCCGTACGGCAATCAAGGTGTAGGCATGGACCCGGTCGATATTTTTCATGGCCCAATTCACGATGTCCGGCACGGAGTCGGTTGTATCGGGGAAGATGGTGATGTTGAATGCGGAAACCAGCCCTCCTTCCGCATAAACCATATCCGCCAGCTCCTGGCGGAGGCTGTTGAGTTCGCGCTCGGTCTTCCCCGCCCATCCCGGCCGGTTCTGGTGGCTGTCGACGTG
The DNA here is from genome assembly GCA_026393905.1 of Candidatus Aminicenantota bacterium. Taxonomy (GTDB): domain Bacteria; phylum Acidobacteriota; class Aminicenantia; order Aminicenantales; family UBA4085; genus JAPKZH01. The sequence continues at coordinate 1,487 of JAPKZH010000541.1, read as the reverse complement.
AAAGATGAACCCGAACAAGCCGGCTTTTTTGAGCTCATGGAGGAGGCTGGCGTTGAGAGCGACGGCGTTGGTCACCAGGAGTGGTTTGGGACCGTAGGATTTGACCAGGCGGACAATGTCCAGGATCCGATGGTGGGTCAATGGTTCGCCGCCGGCGATCATCATCAAATCGCATTTTCGGAGGGCCAATAAATTCTTGAGCTCCGAGACGATTTGGCTCATGGGCTTTTCGCTGTTTGGATCGTTGGTGGCATAGCAGGCGTCGCAGCTGATGTTGCATCTGCGCGTCGGCTCGAACCAACTCATGCTGTTGTCTGCGGTGGACCAGGGGATACGATAAAGCCTTCGGATGTCGATCGGCGGGTGGCTATCTTTAAAGAATTCGATCATGGTTTCCGGCGGCATGAAACTGGCTCGCGACTTTCCCCTTTTTCGCCGCAAAGAATCATAGTCCATAACAAAACAACCTGTCAAGTCGAGGGAAAGCCGGCGCTCGTCAGTCGATGAAGTCGGACTTGGCGGGGATCTCGGAGGACGTCAGGACTTCGGTGGCCCGCTTTAAAACGGCATCCGGAAATTTCACGCCCTGTTTCTCGGCCGCCTTCTGGTTGAGATGGAGCTTGACCGTGGTCATGCTCTGGAAAGGAATCTTGACGGGGTTTTCGCCGCCCTTCACCCGAAGGACGATCTGGCCAGTTTTATACCCCATATCGAAGAATTCCCAGCCCATGGCCGCGCAGGCGCCGAGCTCGGTCGACCTCAAAAATCCGCCGAAGAGCGCGATCCCGTTCTCCTCGGCCACCTTGCCCAGGGCCATGAAAGACGCGTTGATGGTGTTGTCCGAGATCTGGTAGATGACGTCGATTTTCTTATTGATCAGCACCTGTGCCGCCAAGAGCACCTCGCTGGGATTGGAGACGGGCACGGCGACAAGCTCGAATCCCAGCTCTGCGGCACCTTCCCGGGCCACATCCAGGTAATACTCAGAATTGAGCTCTGAAGGCGTCCAGAGAGTCCCGACCCTTTTCGCCAGGGGCAGCGTTTCTTTAATGAGCTTCAGGGTTTCCTTGATCGGCCCCTCCGAAGATACGCCCGTGACGTTGCCCAGATGCTCCGTCGGCGACACGCCGGCCCGCGTCAAGTAGGGATTGGCCACCGAAGAGAAAATGATCGGAATGTTCTGAGTGACAATCAAGGCCGCCTGGAGACAAGGCGTGGAAATGGGGACGATCATGTCCACTTTTTCGTTGACGAATTCCTGGGCGATCCTCTGGACCTCGGAAATATCCCCCATTCCGTTACGGATCTTCAGCTGGACGTTCACTCCATCCTTGAGGCCGCCGTCCTCCAAGGCCTGGATAAGGCCCTTCCGCGTCTCGTTGGCAGTCGGCGAATCGATGAGCTGGACGATGCCGATGGTGTAGAGAGTTTTCGGGGGCTTTTGGCAAAAACAGAAAAGAAGCGGAAAGAGCAGAACAAGAATCCAG
>JAPKZH010000175.1 GCA_026393905.1 Candidatus Aminicenantota bacterium | reverse complement strand
GGATGACGGCGAGCGGAGTGATGACGAACACCGAAAGAGCCAGGGTCCAGTCCGTCACGAACAACTGGACCAGAAGGGCCAGCAGGATGAAGGACTCTTCGATCATGTCGCTCATGGCGCTCGAAACCGCCTGCTGGATCTTATCCACATCGTTGGTCAGCCGGGACATGATGTCGCCGGTCGTGATCCGGTCGAAATAGCTGGACGACTGGTAGAGGATATGACCATACAGCTCGTCGCGCATGGTCTTGACGACCTTGTTGCCGACGGCCTTCATGAAAAACGAAGAGAGAAAGGTGAACAGCCCTCGGCCGAAGATGACGAAGACGACGACGATGGGCAAGACTGTCTTGATGTCCTGCCGACTGATATGGAACCAGCGGAGGACGAGGTCCATCGTTCTGACCTTGACGACGGCCTTCGGCGGGGCCTTTTCCGGCGCGCCTTGGACGGTCTCTTCCATCGCCGTCTGCGGGGCCGCCGCCCGGGCTTTTTCAACCGACGCCTGCGGGGCCATTCCGAACATCTCGTTGATGATCGGCTGGACCATATCGACGAAGACATAGTTGAACAGAGCGACAAAAATCATGCAGGCCAGGGACAGGACGACCCACTTCTTTTCTCGGAGCGTCAGTTTGAGAAGCTGGAACATCTTAAGCTTTCGTCAGCTCCGCCCGGCGGCCAGGAAGATGACGTCCTTCCCCTCCAAGGATTCTTCCTTGAGGCCGTAGATGACTTTGGGCTCCTTGCGAAATTGGGTCAGCTTGCTGTATTCCTCCTGAATATCCGCATCATAAAACTCGATGTCGAAGGCGGCCAGTTTCCTGCGGGCCAGGACATTTTTGATCTCTTTGCCGCGAAGGGAGTCCGTCCCGACGAGGGCCAGCTTGAATTTCTTTTGTGCGTTCATGGACGGGAGGGCACGTGTTTTTAAAGGGATTTCTGGAAATCCCTCATCAAGAGATACATCTTATCCTTGAGCGCAAGCTTCCTTTTTTTCAGCTCTTTTTCCTCCAACCGCTCGAGATCCGTCAGGTACGTCTTTCCCTTGAACTCGGCCAGCTTCTTCTCATGCTTCTGGTGCTCTTCGAAGAGCTTCCGGAACACCTGGTTTTCCTCGAGCAGGCGCTCTTTTAAAGCGTTCTCATCCATGCCGTCTGTTCCTCCAGGCTAAGAATATCATAATGAATGAGTTATTTCAATTTTGGAACGACAGGAAAATTTCGACAAGGCGGTCCGCCAGCGCAGACCAGGTGAACTCAAGGATCTTCCTGTATCCGGCCTGGGCCAGGCGCTGCCGGAGGCTTTGATCCAGGATAAGCTGCCTGATCCGGCGGCGCAAAAAGTACGGCATCGCCAAGGGGACGACAAGAGCCGTCCGGTTGTGAAAAGCAAAATCGCGGGTTCCGCTCGGGGTGCAAACGACAGGCACACCGCAGGCCATAGCTTCGGCCGAGGTGTTCGACCAGCCGGCCCGCAATTCTGGGCTGACAAATACATCGGCCTGGGAAAAAAGCCAGGCCATGCGGTCCTGGGCAAGGTCGAGATGGAAATCGAAGGGCATCCGCGTTTTAATCATGGGCCGGGGATCTCGCAGGTCTCGACCGACCCTCGTGTCAAACAGGACCAGGCGCAGTTGGGGAAACTCTTTAGATAGACCTTCGACGGCGCGAATGGCATACCGGATGCCTTTCCGGCGCTTGTAGATGCGGCCGTAGCAGAGGATATTCAACGTGTCCCGCGGAGGCCTGGATTCCACAGGATGAAATATCTCAGGGTTGACGCCCCCCGCCGCCTTAAGACAGCGGATTTTATATTTCCGTTCCATGCGCCGGCAAATGCCCTCGGAATTCCCGAGGAAATGATAATTTCTCCCGGCGACGGCCCTTTCCATTTTGTGCCCTTCGAGGACAAAATAGAAAAACTTGGACCGGGCCCGAAGCCGGTCAAATTGGGGAAGGATGGAATATTCGCTGCAGAGCCCGACATCAAATTCTTCGTTGTCCAGCGAATCAAAAGACCGGACGGAGCCCTGAAAAGCCAG
>JAPKZH010000009.1 GCA_026393905.1 Candidatus Aminicenantota bacterium | reverse complement strand
CCACTTCTCCTGCCGCAGCCGCGGATTCTGCCCGTCGTGCCATGCCAAGAGGCTTGAGGAGTGGGGTGAGTGGATACGGGAAGAGCTTCTCCTGGATGTTCCGCTGCTCTGCGCCGAGTGCGGGGGAACGATGAAGGTCATCGCCTTTATCACCGATTTCTCTATGGTCGATCGCATCATCAACCACCTCAAGCTCACTTTTGTCGCGGACACGCTTCTCCACCGCGCATCGCTTATCAGGAAGTCCTGATGGCTGTCGAGGCCTCGGCCGAATATTTTCCCAAATCTCCTCTCGCCCCGGGCGGAGAGGTCTGTCTGATTTCCGGCGCTTTTGAGTGTCCCTGCAGCTTCCTAGCTCGTCTTCCGCTATTTTGAGCTTAACTTGACATCCGATTATGCTGCGATTTATCATCCCTGACGATGGGATGGGGCAAAATCGGCACATGAACGCTTATTTAGCCTCCGCAGCAGAAAAGGAGTTTCTTATCCCTCAGAAAACGCTACCCCGGCCCGCGGTCGTGATACGCCCCTACGGGGCTACTCGACCACCAGTACCAACGGTAGGCGGGCTCGACCGCCTTTCCATATGCAGAGGAGGCATCATGAAACGAATCCCCCCCTGGCTGACTCTGCTGGTCATCGCGCCGCTCCTGGGCGAAATAGTGTCGGGGCATCAACCTCCCTTGGAACTGTTCAATCCCATCAGCGTACTGCTGCTGATGCTGCCGTACGGTTTCGGCGCGCTGATCTGCCGGGAACTGGTCCGGCGCTGGAAGAAAGGCTGGCTGAGTTTGATTCTGCTGGCCGTTGCCTATGGCGTATACGAAGAAGCGATCGTGGTGCGCTCGTTTTTCAATCCGGACTGGGCGGAGTTGAACATCCTCAAGCCGTATCACGTACTTGGCGTCAATTGGACCTATTCCGAAATGCTCGTCCACTTCCACGTGCTGGTCAGCATCGCGGCCGGCGTCATCCTGGCGGAGATGCTTCATCCCGGCCGGCGGGAGGAAAGCTGGCTTAGTAATAAGGGATTGATCGCGTGCATCGTCGGCCTGGCGCTGTGGTTCCCCGCCGGATGGCTGATGACCTCTTACATTCCTCCCTGGCCGGGATATCTCCTTTCGTGGGCAGCCATCGCGGGGTTGATCCTCGCGGCGCGTTTCGTTCCGGCAAACGTTCCGGCGCCGGTAAAAAAGAATCCTCCGCATCCCTTCTTCTTTCTCCTGCTCGGATTCACCAACATGACTCTGTTCTTCGTCGCGGTCTATGTACTCCCGGAAACCTGGACCCCGCCGCTGCCGCTTTCCGTCATCGGGCTCCTTCTCCTGGATGCTTTCACGCTGTGGCTGCTATTGCGTTGGTCGGGGAACGGCGGCGCGTGGAACGACCGTCACCGGCTGGCATGGGTGGCCGGCGGGCTGGGATTTTTCATCCTGTTCAATTTCACAAGCGATTTGGAAGCTTTCGCCGGCCGGAGTTGCGTCAGCGCGATCGCTGTTTGCGGATTGATTTTATTCAGCGTTTGGGTTAATCGGCGCACACGCGAAACGATGCCATCCTCTTAATCATAAATGGGAGCCGGTTGACCTTCCATTCACCCAGGGACTCCAAGCTTCATAACCAACCTGGTATCCATCACTGCCTGCAGAGTGCCGATAAATCTGATCGGAGGAACATCCTTTTAGGCGGCAGCGCAATAGCAGGCTGCGGAAAAAGTCGGTATTTATCATTGCGAGCCCGCCCCGGTTTGGTCGGGCCGGGGGAGCGAAAGCAACGAAGCAATCTCGGGTTTCCGACGAGAACAAAAGGATCCATATCATCCCGAATAATAGCCCCCCACCTGGCCCTGTTCCCCCGCCGTTTCCATTTCCCTCCACCGGGCGGCAACTCCGGTTGGCGTTTTCTTGATTGATTTCCCCGTCCAAACCGGGGCTTTTCCCGTCTTTACAGGGGAGACGCGGTCACTCTCCGTGACGTTGGCCCGTTTCTTGAGGCTTTTCTCCCGCTATGGCGGGAGTCTATCGTCCTCGACATCCGGAGCGGACTGTCCTTTATCGTGTGTTGTTCCACTACTTCGATCAATTCCTGGCCGAATACGAGAGCCGCTTCGAGAAGGAATACGGCTTCCTCCGGCCGATCATCAAGAATGTCGTAGAGCGCTATTTGGACTGCGGCAACCCGCGCTGCGGGTTTGCCCGCATCCGCTGTCCGGACTGCGGTGAGGAGCGGCTCCTGATGTTCTCCTGTCGCACCCGCGGCTTCTGCCCGTCGTGTCATGCCAAGAGGCTTGAGGAATGGGGCGAGTGGGTGCTGGAGGATCCTCTCCTGGCGGCACACCGGCTTCAACGTCCACAGTCGGCTCCGGGCCAAGACTAGCGTCGAGGCCGAGCGGGTGGGAAAGTACATGATCCGCCCGCTCCTTTCCCTGGAACGCCTCTCCCTTGATGAAAAGGAAGGCAGGGTCTGCTACCGGGATGGGAAAGAGGCCAAAGAGCTGGAGAGGATGGACTACCTGGAGTTCATTGCCCGGGTGACCTCCCACATCCCCGACAAGGGCCAGGTCACAGTGCGTTATTACGGCCTCTACGCCAATGCCCATCGGGGGAAGATCAAGAAGGTGAGCCTGGCGGCTTTTCCTCTCCGGATTGTTGACGACAAGTTCCGACGCATCCCTTCCAAGGGCTGGGCCGAGATGATCCGCAAGGTCTATGAGGTCGACCCCTTGACCTGCTCTCAATGCGGTGGCCGGATGAAGGTCATCGCCTTTATCACGAACTTCGGGGCTGTCGACCGGATCATCGACCACCTCAAGCTTGCCTTTGTCGCAGAGAGGCCTCCTCCGCCTCGGGTCGCTTCGCAAGAGCTTCTGATTGCCGCCGAGGCTGGCTGTGAGTATTTTTAATAATCTCCTCTCGCCCCGGGAGGAGAGGTCTGTCGGATTTCCGGCGCTTTTGAGTGTCCCTGCAGCCTCCTAGCCCGCGTTTTGTTATTTTGAGCTTAACTTGACATCCGACGACCATGCGATTTATCCTCCCTGACGATGGGAGGAGGCTGTAGGCGGCGATCGGAAGGGAGCCAAAAGCGGCAAGGCCGGCGTAACGGAAAAGGAGTCTCTTATCCCTGAGATTTTTGGGGGTTCCCTTGACCCGACAACCCTAATCCGGATAGGAACATCCAGCCTATTACGATTGCTTTCGATTTCATCTTTTTCCTCCTGTCATGATCAGACTCGCGATGCTCGAGATCGAGAGTCATGAATCCGAGATGGCCGGTAAAATCAAATCTCTGTTAGATAATACGATCCTGTGCAGAAAAATCACATTTTTAATCGTTATTATTAATGAGGATGCCCGGAAATGAGGGACGGAGCTTGAAAGAAAAAAATAAAACGAAAATAATAGTTGATAAACTATAAATATAGTTATATATTATTATCGCCATGAAAGAACTCACCCGCGCTGAAGAACAAATCATGCAGATCCTCTGGAAACTGGACCGGGCGTTCGTCAAGGACATCATCGACGACCTCCCTGTGCCCAAACCGGCGTACAACACTGTTTCCACGATCAT
>JAPKZH010000341.1 GCA_026393905.1 Candidatus Aminicenantota bacterium | reverse complement strand
CTGATCGAGCCCGACATGACAGGTTTCCCCGCCGTTCGGCGCGGTCACGGTGATCGAGTTTTCATAGATCTTGGCCACGAAGCCATCCCTGTTACCGTTATAGGACAGATCCGGGCCTTCGGCTGTAGGGAAGGTGTACTGCATCGAATATGTATTCCCCGCCAGATAGGTGTTCCCCGAAGCATCCACGTCCAGCGCGATACCCATCCCCATATCGGCATCTGAACCGCCGATGTACGTACAATACACGAGCCCTGCTCCCGACAGGTCTGCTTTGGCCACAAAAGCATCAAAACTCCCGTTATGGGTCAGGTCTGCACCCACGTTGACAGGGAAGGTATCCTCCTTCGAAGAGGTATACCCCGTGACGAAGGCATAGCCCCTGCCGTCAACCGCGATCCCGGTGCCGACGTCGTATCCCGACCCGCCGATAAATCCACAATAAATGAGCCAGCCGCCTCCGATATCGACCTTGGCCACAAAGGCATCATAATAGCCGCCGTTATAGGTCGGGTCAGGACCTGTCGACACCGGAAAAGTGCCATCTGACGATGAGGTATACCCCGTGATATAGGCGTTTCCCAGAGGATCGACGGCAATGCCATATCCATAATCACTCCCCGAACCGCCGATATACCCGCAATATTCGAGCGCTGAGCCATCGGCGTAGACCTTGGCCACAAAGGCGTCATAAAGGCCGCCCTCAAAGCTTACGTCAGGACCTGTCGACACCGGAAAAGAGGCCTCCGTCGAAGAGGTATATCCTGTGATGTAGGCGTTGCCCAAGGCATCGACGGCAATGCCGTATCCAAAGTCGCTCCCTGAACCGCCGATATATCCGCAATAGTCCAGAGCCGTGCCGTCGGCGTTGACCTTGGCCGCGAAAGCGTCATTCGCGCCGCCGTTATAGGACAGGTCCAGATCGCCCGATACCGGAAACGAGGCTTCATTCGAAGACGTATATCCCGTGATATAGGCATTGCCCGAGCCGTCCACCGCAATGCCCCTTCCGTAATCATTCCCTAAACCGCCGATATACCCGCAATAGTCCAGTGCCGTACCGTTGGCGTTGACCTTGGCCACAAAAACATCGAATAAGCCTCTGTGGATTAGCTTCGGACCCACCGACACAGGAAAAGTGTATTCTTTCGAAGAGGTGTACCCCGTGACGTAGGCGTTTCCCGATGGGTCCACGGCAATCCCGTATCCGTAATCATTTCCCGAGCCGCCGATATATCCGCAATACACGAATGCCGTCCCCGAAGGGTTCAATTTGGCCACAAAAGCATCCATGCTTCCGCCGTTGAAAGTCAGGTCCGGGCCTACCCTGGCCGGAAAGGCGATTCCCCTCGAATAGGTATAGCCTGTTATATAGGTATTGCCCAACCGGTCCGCTGCAATGCCATAGCCGTAATCGTAGCTTGGCCCGCCGATGTAGCCGCAATAGACCAGAATCACCGGGTCCAGGATGAGGGATTTAGTCTGGTCGTACTTGCCGATCGAAAAACCGTAGGTGACTGAATTCTTCTCATCTTCCCCGGGGCCTGCAACAGCCGTTTTCCCATCGCCGCTGTCAAGGATCTTATAAGCCATGGGCACGTCCACCCGCTTTCCCGCCTGCTCTTGGTAGGCGACGGGAATGCCGTCCTCGAACCCGCCCGACGGCGTTGAGACGATCAGGCTTCCCCGATCATCGATACGGACCGAACTCGCGCCACGGTAGGCCAAGCGAATCCGCGCCGGATCTGCCCCCGGACGAACGCCGAATTCGTACTTCAGCTTGTCCATCGTTCCGGAGAAGACGAGGTCGATTCCCGGCCAAATATTGGGGTAAATGATCCGGGAATATGTAGGAAGCCCAGCCTTCCAACTTTCGGGCTCCCCTTGGAAATAGGAAATAATTGCTCCTGTTTCGTCCGTGGCCTTCGGATTCACCTCTGGATTGGCGCCCTGGAAATCCAGCTTCACCACCCAGGGTGAGGCATCTGCTTTGGTCAGGACAAAAGTCACGCCCTCAGCGCTAAAGTAGATCGTCTTATCCTTTCCCTGGACATAGTAGGCGATCCGCTCGTCTAATTGCCCCCGGTTGGGGATGAAATTTACCGGCATCTTGCCGAAATCAGGCTGCGAATGGAGGATTCTGCTGGCCGGGGGCGGGGTCGTCGCCGAGAACGATCGTTGTCCCATAACGACGGGCATCCCTGTCCCTGTGGTCATAATACAAATCCAGGCTATCAAGGCGGCGCCGGTAAAGAGTCTTCTCTCCATGAGTTTCTCCTTGCAAGTAAAACAGTAGCTTATCCGAAATAGTTGCGCTAGGCAATATGGAGAAGAAAAAACCGGGGAATCCCACCATCTTCAAGATCAAGGAGACTGCAGGCTTGACAAAGGATTCCCGTCGGGATTGAATGGAGACGATGGATTTTCGAAGTCTTTGATCAAGGGAGGTATCAGATGAAAAGAGGACTTCTCGTCATGGTCGGTCTGACAGCTAGTGGGGCGCTCCTTCTTTTCGGCCTGGACGGCCTTCAGGATCTTAGCAAATATGAATCGCTGAAGGAGCCGCAGATTCGCCAGATGCCGGCCCAGAAAATGCTCGTCGTCGAAGCGAAAGGCGACCCCAATGTCGTCGCACAAACTGCCTTCGGACTTCTCTACAAGACGTTTTTCAGCCTTCCCGGTGCCAAGATGGCCGCGCCGCGCGCCCGCTGGCTCAACTTTGTCAATACTCCCAAGAACGAGTGGCGCGGACTCTACGGGCTTCCTTTACCGGATTCTATCACATCGCTGCCGCAGGGCGTCACGGGTGTGCGCATTGAAACCTGGGATTACGGAGAAGTCGTAGAGATCTTGCATATCGGGTCCTATAGCGAGGAGACTCCGACCATCCAAAAGCTTTTAAAATTCATCGAGGATAAAGGCTACCGTATTTCCGGAGCGCATGAGGAGGAATATCTCAAGGGGCCGGGCATGGCGGCCAGTCCTGCCGAGTATTGGACGATCATTCGCTACCAGGTCCAAAAGAGGTAAATAGGGAAAAAATCCTTCAAATGGCGCTCTTCGGAAGGGAGATCGTTTCAGATCGGGCTTTCCCATGATCAATCAAACAAAAACGAGACGCGAGTTTTTGAAGATCGTCGGATTCGGGGCGACGGCCGTGGCTTTTTCAGGATTGGATTGTCGTCGATCGTCGACGCGCCTGCCCAATATCGTCATCATCCTTACGGACGATCAAGGTTACGCCGATGTCGGGTGTTTTGGAGCCCGAGGATTCGCCACGCCGAACCTCGACCGGATGGCGGCCGAAGGCATGAAGTTCACCAGCTTTTATGTATCCCAAGCCGTGTGCAGCGCATCGCGAGCCTCTCTTTTGACGGGATGTTATTCGGAACGAGTCAGCGTTCAGGGCGCCCTGGGCCCGCAGTCCCGGATCGGTTTGAACCCCGAAGAGGAAACCATCGCCGAACTGCTCAAGAAACGCGGCTATGCGACGGCCATATTCGGCAAATGGCATCTCGGCCATCACAAAGAGTTCCTCCCCCTCCAACAGGGCTTTGATGAGTACTTCGGGCTGCCTTATTCCAATGATATGTGGCCGGTGAATTATGACGGCACTCCGGCCGCGAAGGGAGCCAAAAGCGCCTATCCGCCCTTGCCGTTGATCGAAGGAAACGAGAACGCAGGTGAAGTCCGGAGCCTCAGAGATCAAGACAGGCTCACGACTTTGTATACGGAGCGGGCCGTCCGTTTTATCGAGAAAAACAAGGATCGGCCGTTTTTCTTGTACGTCCCTCACTCCATGCCCCACGTGCCGCTGGGGGTCTCCGAGAAATTCCGGGGGAAAAGCGCCCAGGGGATGTACGGGGACGTCATCACGGAAATTGACTGGTCGGTCGGAGAAATTCTCAAGGCACTCTTCAAGCATGGCTTGGACAACCATACGCTTGTGATCTTTACAAGCGATAACGGGCCTTGGCTCAATTTCGGCAACCATGCCGGTTCGGCGCTGCCTCTCCGAGAGGGAAAGGGGACGATGTGGGAGGGCGGAGCGCGAGTGCCCTGTATCATGCGCTGGCCTGGACGGATTCCCGCCGGCCGGGAGTGCCAAAAGATGGCGGCCACGATCGATTTGCTGCCGACCATCGCCGCCGTGACCGGCGCGCCCCTGCCGGAGAAGCCCATCGACGGAGTCAATCTCCTTCCCCTTTTGGAAGGGAAGGGAAACGCCGACCCGCGCGATCATTACCTTTATTATTACGGCGGAGAGCTGCAGGCGGTGCGGCAGGGGAAGTGGAAGCTTCATTTCCCGCATAAATATCGTTCGTACCTTGGAGTCGAGCCGGGCCAGAATGGAAATCCCGGGCCTTATGCAAGCGGCCAGACGGGGCTCGAGCTCTATGATTTAGAGCACGATATCGGTGAGACCAAGAACGTGGCCACTCGACATCCCGAGGTCGTTGAACAATTGAAAGCGCTGGCCGAGAGGGCGCGGCTCGAGCTTGGCGATTCGCTCACTCAGACAAAAGGCCGCGGCGTTCGTCCTCCCGGTCGAAAGGCCGAACAGTAAGTTCGTGAAAGACGGTGAGAAGAAGAGATTTTCTCGGCGCTTTTAGCGGCGGCCTGCTTTGGCTGGAAAGCCTGCCTTTTTCCGAAAAACGGCTGCCCTTTTTTGAAAAAAGGGCCGACGATCAATCCGGACAACCCGCGGATGTCATTGTCAAAATCCTGGGGACGGCCCAGGATGGGGGGATCCCTCAGCTCGGCTGCCATTGTCCCAATTGTTCTCGAGCTCGAAAGGATCCGGCGCAAGCCCGGTTGATATCTTCGCTGGCCATCCTGGATTTCAAAGAAAAGCAATTATTTATCGTGGATGCCACCCCTGATATTCGGACGCAATTCGACAAGGCTTGCGATCGACTTTATGAACAAGTCTCTATAGAGGCAAAAGCCCCTCAAGGTATCCTTCTGACCCACGCCCATATCGGACATTACACCGGATTGATGTTTTTTGGTTTCGAATCGATCGCCGCTCAGAGATTGCCGGTATATTGTTCATCGCGGATGAAGGAGTATTTGGCCAACAACGGCCCTTGGAGCCAGCTCATCAAGCAGGACAATATATCGCCGGTGGTTCTTGCCCCGAATGACAAGCGGGCGCTGACCCCTCAGGTCTCAGTGATTCCTTTCCAGGTGCCACATCGGGATGAATTCACTGACACCCTGGGCTTAGTAATCTCCGGAAGCCGGAAAAAGATTCTGTATATCCCTGATATCCAAAACTGGGCGGCATGGGAGCGATCGGTCATCGAGGCGGTCGATGGTGTTGATACGGCACTCCTCGACGGGACTTTCTACAGCCCGGATGAGCTTCCTGGGCGGGACTTGTCCCGCATCGGCCATCCCTTTATAAAAGACAGCATGGAGTTGTTAGAGAAGGTTGCTCAAAAAAGAAAAACAACAATCTATTTTACTCATTTCAACCACTCGAATCCTGCTCTTGACCCCGACGGCGAAGCACGAAAATCCATCCTGGAGAGAGGATTTCATATGGCCGACGAGGGGCTCGAAATTCCAATTTGAGCGAAATAGACGCTCCGCCTTGAGGTCATAATTATTTAAAACGGCTTAGAAGATGAGTGTTGTAGTTCCGGCAGGCCCGCTTCGTCCAGGAATTTTTGCTCGAGCGCGATGATTTTCGTTAGGCTGACGGGATTGTTCTGGCCTTTATTAAAACTACCTATTTTTCATATTAAAGCCGGAGCGAATAACCAATATTTATCGAAATAAAGGCGTCTTTTGTTGAAGGGAACAAATACAGCGTGGGATTGTGAAGAGAAATCTCTGTGCTAATGAGCCCCTCTTTAAAAAGATGATATCTTAGACCGCCTCCTATCTTAAACATTCCGTAAACCGCAGGAATTCCAATATCAAAGTAACCTGGTGTGATACCTATTATTCCGAAACCAAAGGATAAATAAGGAATAATATTTTCAGGGTTTGAACCTTTTGGCTTTAATAAGAAGATTCCATTGATAGAAGGCACAACATGATTTTGTCTCTCAGGCGTTAAATCACGAAATTTCATTAATTTGGGATAATAATCCAGCTCAATCAGCAATAGGAACTTGGGGGATAAATTGAATTGAAAATTCATTCCAATATATGGATAGAATCGAGCGCCGAAATCATATAAACAGCCGCTATTGGCCCCGAGGCCGATTTTATTTTCATCGGCGAGACTAAGAGTATTCAAAGAGAAGGCCAAACAAACAAAAAAAATTAATCTATTTTTATAAGCCATTTTACATTCTTGATTCTGCTCTTTATTCGAATTTCACAAGCTCTATTCTCGCTATCCTAAATATTCCTTTAGCGTTTCTATCGCTCGTCGGGAAAAAAGCAAATCCGTAAATTTGTGAATTTTCTTTCCAACTCTTACCTAATTTTTATTAGATCCCCGCTGATTGAGTAGGACGTCCCCTTTTTCGTCTTCAGCTCGATCACCTTATCGCCATATCTAAT
>JAPKZH010000343.1 GCA_026393905.1 Candidatus Aminicenantota bacterium | reverse complement strand
GGCTCTTCGAAGGTCGAGTCCAGCCATGTCGCCGAATTTCCGCGCTTTCTATGAAAGGCCAGGAGGGATCGGATGGCTGGGGGCCTGACCAAAGGCAGGTTGGCCCCGAGAATAAGCAGGTCTCTATCCTCGAAATCCTTGAGAACGCCCCTCGCCGCCTGGCCCGCATACGCCGCGCCTAAAAGCACCTTCTGATGGACCGGCTCGACATTCAAGGAAGCCGCCTCCTCGATGACGGCCTCCTTCTGATGGCCGACAACGAGAAAAACCTTTTCCGGCTTTAGGGCCAAGATAGAGTCTAAGACCAGCCTGAGCATGGATTTCCCCAGGATCGGGTGGAGGATCTTGTTTTTCTCCGACTGGAACCTGGTTGCCTCCCCTGCCGCCAGGACAAGAGCCAGGAAATTTTTTTTCATGTCATCCGGATGATGAGCTTGAACTTTTTATCCTCCCATAGGGGCTCAAAATCGGTCTCGTTCTGGGCCAGGATCCTGAAAAATTTGTCGGCCTGAATGGCTTTCTTCAGGTTCTCCAGACAGGGATCCGCCTGGCCCATCAGGCAATAGAGGTTAGCCAGCGAATAATAAATCTTGCCGTCGTCCGGGCTCATTTTCAAGGCTTTTTCGAGCGACTTCAAGGCTTCCTCGAACTCGCCGCTGTTCGTCTTATAGATGCCGTGCTGATAATAGTCCTCCGCGGTTTTTAAGGAAATCGACTCCTTGTTTTCCTTGGCCCGTTCTTGGCAGATCGTGATATAGATCTTGGCCCTGTCCGTAAGCTCTGTCTCCGTCGGATATTTCTCGAGAAAATTCGTCAGCATTTCAGCGGCTTTTTCGAGCTTTCCCTTGTGAAATTCCTTCATCGCATCCGAATACGCCGCCAGGGCTTTCCGGTATTCGTCTTTTTTTGCTTTTTCATCTTTCACGTTTACACTCCAAAATTCAATGTGGACAACATTTTACTCATTTTGCCTCCATAAGTCTAGAGGGCGGAGGAAAGGTTAAGCATCTTCGTTTATGCGACTTCAAAGAGGCGTGGGAATCGCACCCGGCCCCCTGGGGAACCAGTCCCGTCGGATACTCTTGGAGGGAAACCCTTATTCCGGGTTTCCCTCCAACGATCGCTTCGTTCTCTGCCTCCTTTCCAAGGAGCATTTGGCGATGAATTCATGGGATGATGCTCCTTGGAGGGGTGGCAGGGCCGGCGGGTATTCCCGCCGCCCGTTGGAGGGGGAACCTGCAAAAGGGTCCTCCTCCAAGAGTGTCCGGGGCCCCCCTCCGCTACGGGGGCCTTCGGGGCGATTCAGGCATCGCTAGAAAATCAGATATTTGGAGGTTCCAAGGATAGACTACCCGTCCTCGCGCGCCGAAAACGAATATTTAAGCTGCGGTCCAATATTCGGGGTGGTCGAGAAGAAACTGGACGAGTTTGACATGGAGGCGATGGCCGGCTTTATGGGCCTCGAACCGGCCGATGAGCGGGCGGCCAAGAAGCCCCAGATCGCCCGCGAGGTCTAGGAGTTTATGGCGGACGAACTCGTCAGGAAAACGCAGGGGTCCATTCAGGACCTTTTCTTCATCGAGGACGACGGCGTTCTCAAAGGAACCGCCGAGGGCCAATCCCCGGCTCCGGAGCCTTTCCACGTCTTTCAGGAATCCGAAGGTGCGGGCGGGAGCGATCTCCCGGACAAAACTCTGAGGGCTCAGCTTCAGGCTCAACGACTGTCGTCTTATCGCCGGATGGGGATACTCGATGGAATAGGAGAGTTCGACGCCCCCGCCGCTGGGAGAGGGCGCAGCGGAGACAAATTCGTCTTTTTCCTCGAGGATCAAGGGCTTGCGGATTTTGAGCGGACGGACGGGCAGGGCAAGCCGCCGCATCCCGGCCTTTTTAATGGCCTGGGCAAACGGCCGGGCGCTGCCGTCCATGATCGGGATCTCATCGGCGTCAAGCTCGATCGAAAGGCTGTTGATCCCGAAGGCAAAGAGAGCAGCCATCAGGTGCTCGACAGTCCGGACCTGAAATTGTTCTCCTAGAAGCGTGGTGCTGTTTCGCGCTTCGAGATTCCTGGGATTAAGGCGAGCTTCAAGCCGGCCGAGGTCGACCCTCAGGAAGGTGATTTCCCCCGATTCTGCGGGTTTGAGAACAAGGCGAACGTTCTTCCCGGAATGGATGCCCATTCCGGAAAGCGAGATTTCCTTTTGAATCGTTTTCTTAGCAGCCATGACCGAGATGAAGTATAATCCAAACGACCAAGAATTTAAATCGGGGTCAAACCTCAACATTCAACAGAAAATTAAAAGGTTCTCTTCCATTTAGTGTGGGTAGGACAGGGAAACGATCCGGAGACGGCTGAGCGACCATGGAGGGTTTAGCCTTCCCGAGTCCTCATTCGAGGGCAGCCGGCTCGGAAGTAGCCGGCCGGCGAAGTTGTCTGAGCTTCCCGGCGAACGTCCGTAAAATCGAGGCCGGGAAGCGAGTTCTTCGCCGCCGAGAAGGAGGACTCGGGAACGGCGTGAAAAACCCGGATAGGGAGCGAGGCCGTCTCCGGATCATTTCCCAGAAGATTTTTCCCCAAAGGAAATGGAAGAGAACCAAAGATTCAAACTTTATTAATCCCCCTACCCCCGTGGCCAATCAAAGGGGATTAAAAAGGTCGGAGGACCGAGAATGAGGCTATCCGTAAATATCGATCATTTTGCGACATTGCGTGAGGCTCGGGGGGCATCGGAACCGGAGCCTGCCCTTTTC
>JAPKZH010000599.1 GCA_026393905.1 Candidatus Aminicenantota bacterium | reverse complement strand
GTCGGACACTCTTGGAAGGAAACCCTTTCTTAGGGTTTCCTTCCAACGCTCACTTCGCTCGCTGCCATCCTTCCAAGGAGCATCTCGCGATGAATTCATGGGAGGATGCTCCTTGGAGGGGTGGCAGGGCCGGCGGGTATTCCCGCCGCCCGTTGGAGGGGGAACCTGCAAAAGGGTCCTCCTCCAAGAGTGTCCGGGGCCCCCCTCCGCTATGGGGGCCTATGGGACAATGCCAACGCCTCTTTGAAATCACATGTGATGTTTTCAACGTGAGTTGTCTTGGATAGCGTCTTATGTTATGAAAGACTCAAGGCGAGAGAATGAGCTGAGGCGGAGGTGATCTATGAAACGACGCGAATTCGTGAAATCCGTAGGTCTGGGGATGGCCTCGGTTGCGATGGCCCGCCCCGGGGCCATGGTCTTCGGCCGGGCCGCGGCCGAGACGCCGAACATCCTTTTCATCATGACGGACGACCACGCCTCGCATGCCTTGAGCTGCTATGGAAGCCGGATCAACTGGACGCCGAACATGGACAGGATCGGCCTGGAAGGAATCCGGTTCGATAATTGTTTTTGCACGAACGGCATCTGCGCGCCGAGCCGAGCCGTCATCCTGACCGGCAGACACAGCCACATCAACGGCATCCGCGACAACGCCCATGAGTTCGACGGCCGCCAGTCGACCTTTCCCAAGCTCCTCCAAAAAGCGGGATACCAGACGGCCTTGATCGGCAAGTGGCATCTCAAGAGCGACCCGACGGGATTTGACTATTGGAACATCCTTCCCGGGCAGGGCGATTATTACAATCCCGGCCTGATCGAGATGGGCGCCAAGAAGCAATACCCGGGCTATGTGACGGACATCCTCACCGATCTTGGGCTCGACTTTCTGGAAAACAGGCGCCGGAAAGACAAGCCGTTCCTCCTGATGATGCATCACAAGGCTCCCCATCGCAACTGGCAGCCTTCGCCGCGTCATCTGACCATGTATGATGACACGCGATTCCCCGAGCCGGAGACTCTCTTCGACGATTACGCTACGCGCTCAGGCGCGGCCAGGGAGCAGGAGATGACGCTCAGGCAGCATATGGAAATCAATTCCGACCTGAAGATGGGACCGGCTCCGGCCCGGTTGAACGAGGAGCAGAAAGCGATATGGGAAAAGTCTTATGGGCCGAAACGGGAGGCCTTCAAGCGCGACAATCCGCAGGGGGACGAGCTGGTCCGCTGGAAATACCGGCGTTACCTGCAGGATTACCTGGCCTGCGTCGCGGGCGTGGACGAAAGCGTCGGCAAAATGCTGGACCACCTGGAAAAATCCGGACTGGCCAAGAATACTCTGGTTGTTTACACGTCGGACCAAGGTTTCTACCTCGGCGACCACGGTTGGTTCGATAAAAGGTTCATGTATGAGGAGTCCCTGCGCATGCCGCTTTTGATGAGGCTGCCGGGCGTGATCAAGCCGGGATCTCGAAATCAAAACCTGATCTGCAACCTCGATTTTGCGCCCACATTTTTAGAGCTGGCCGGAATCAGGGCGCCCGAGGCCATGCAGGGTGTGCCATTGGTCGAGATCCTCAGGAACGGAAAGGCCAGGACCTGGCGGGAGGCCGTCTATTATCATTATTACGAGTACCCAGCCGTTCACATGGTCAAACGCCATTACGGGATCCGGACCGGCCGCTACAAGCTCATCCACTTCTATTACGACATCGACGCCTGGGAACTCTATGACCTTGAAAAAGATCCTCATGAGCTGAAAAACGTCTATGGGGACTCGGCTTATGCCGATGTCGGCAAAGAGCTCAAGGCCGGGCTGCGTCGGCTCCAAGCCTTTTACGGCGACTCGGACGAGCTGGCCCAGAAGTTCCTCAGGGAAGACCTGGAGGAACAGAGAAAATCGAAATAGCTGCGGCTCCCATCAAAAATTCAGGATAGAGAATCGGCGATGACGGAAGGACAAACGGGAAAACCTGCCGTTTCTGTTTTGATGCTCGGGCTGGCCCTGGCGGTTTTCTTGGCGAGCGTCTCAATGAGCCAGGAAAAAACAGGACTTCTGGATCTCGACCAGAAAAAATGGGCGGGTTTGAAAATCTGGGATTCCCATCCTGCGACAAAATGGGAAGAAGCCCTTCCCGTCGGGAACGGCCGTCTGGGCGCCATGGTCTTCGGCAGGCCGGATGAGGAACAAATCCAGCTCAATGAAGAGACTTACTGGTCCGGCGGGCCCTATTCCACAGTAGTCAAAGGGGGGTATAAGGTCCTGCCCGAAATCCAGAAGCTCGTTTTTAACGGCCAATACAGGCAGGCCCATACGCTCTTCGGCCGGCATCTGATGGGTTATCCGGTCGAGCAGCAGAAATATCAGGCGCTCGGCGGCCTGGTCCTAAAATTCCCGTCCAAAAACGGAGTGACGGATTACCGCCACCAGCTCGACCTGGACACGGCCATAGTCACGACGAGCTACGGGCAGAACGGCGCTCGCTATAGGCGAGAAGTCTTTTCGAGCCCGATCGATCAGGTCATCGTCGTCCGGATCGCGGCCGACCAGCCGGGGAAGATCTCTTTCCGGGCCCAGCTGCGGGGCACCAGGAACGAGGCGCATTCTAATTATGCCACCGACTATTTTCAAATGGACGGCTTGGGCCGGGACGGCTTGATCCTCCGGGGCAAGTCGGCGGATTATCTGGGAGTCGAAGGGAAGCTTCGATATCAGGCCCGTCTCCGGGCTCTGCCCGAGGGCGGTTCTATGACGGTGACCGACGATGAGCTCATCGTGAGCAATGCCGATGCCGTGACGGTTCTTATCGCGGCGGCGACGAATTTTGTGAACTACAAGGACGTCAGCGCAGACCCCAATGGCCGCGTCGAGACCGTGATGAAGGCGGCCTCCGGCAAAACATTTGAGGCTTTGAAAAAAGCTCATATCTTGGAGCATCAGAGGTTGTTTCGGCGCGTCGAGATGAACCTCGCCTCGACGCCGAATTCCTTGCTTCCGACGGACGAGCGCCTCAAGAGTTTCGACGGGACCAACGACCCCGCTCTCGCGGCGCTCGTCTTCCAATTCGGACGCTATCTTCTGATCTCTTCGTCGCGCTCCGGAACACAGCCGGCCAACCTCCAGGGCCTTTGGAACAAAGACATGAACCCGATGTGGGATTCCAAATACACGACTAACATCAACACGGAGATGAACTACTGGCCGGCCGAAGTCGGCAACCTGAGCGAGTGCGCCGAACCGCTGTTCCGGATGATCACGGAGCTGACCGACCAGGGAAGCGATGTGGCGCGCGAACATTACGGCGGGCGCGGCTGGGTCCATCACCAGAATACCGACCTCTGGCGCGTCGCCGCGCCGATGGACGGGCCGAGTTGGGGCACGTTCACCACGGGCGGCGCTTGGCTGTGCACTCATCTCTGGGAGCACTATCTCTTCACCGGTGACAAGGAATTCCTGAAAAAAACCTATCCCGTCATGAAGGGGAGCGTGGAGTTTTTCCTGAGTTTTTTGGTGGCCCATCCCAAATTCGGATGGCTGGTTACCAACCCGTCCACATCGCCCGAGAATTTCCCGGCCGGCCCGCCCAGCATCAAGTTCTTTGACGAAATCACGATATTCATGACCGGGACTTCGATTTGCGCCGGCTCTACCATCGATATGCAGATCCTTAACGATCTCTTCGGCTATGTCGTCCAGGCCGCCGATATTTTGGGCGTGGACACCGAATTCAAGAAGAACGTTCTTGCGACACGGGCCAAGCTCGCGCCGATGCAGATCGGTAAGAAGGGCGATCTCCAGGAATGGATCGAGGATTGGGAGCAGACGGAGAAAAGCCATCGCCATATTTCGAACCTCTACGGCCTCTATCCAGGCCGGCAGATTTCGCCGCGCCGGACGCCGGAATTCGCTCGGGCGAGCCGGGTTGTCCTGGACCAGCGCGGGCTTGTCGGTAACGGGTGGTCTTCGGCCTGGAAAATGGCCTGTTGGGCGCGGCTGGGCGACGCGGGAAAGGCCTTGAACAACTTAACTTATTGTCTCCGCAACTACACATTCCCCAGTCTTTTTTCGATATGCTCCAGAGCCCTTCAGGTGGACGGCTCGTTCGGTCTCTCGGCCGCCGTTGCCGAAATGCTCATCCAGTCCCATGAGAATGAGCTCTTTTTGCTGCCGGCGCTTCCCCAGGCATGGAGTGACGGAGAAGTCAAAGGGCTTTGTGCCAGAGGAGGCTTCGAATTGGACCTGGAATGGAAGGACATGCGTCTTGAAAAGGCTGAAATCCGTTCTAAGCTGGGAAATGCCTGCCGGGTCAGGGCGGGCGTCCCTCTCGTCGTCAAATCCCAAGGAAGAGCCGTTCGCTGCTCACGGCCCGAGAAGGATGTGATTGAATTTAAGACGACGGCGGGCGAGACCTATCGGCTTTCCGTTGCGGCAGGGAAATCATAAGATCGACGATCATGATGAACGCCATGTTCTCATAATTTTATACAGACGTTCCGCCGACCGAAGTCGGCCAAGGAGGCTTAACCATGAGACGAACGAAGATCATCTGTCTTTTGACGATTCTCTTTGCGATCCTATTCCGCATCTCCCTTCTTGCCGGCCAGGACAAACCCTCTGATCCCTCTCTGCTCAACCTGGACCGGATCTTCGGCAGCCGCGAATTCGCTTCCGAGCGATTCGGGCCTGCCCGCTGGATGAAGGACGGGGCCTCCTACACGGTTCTGGAAGACTCGGCCGCCGTGAAAGGGGGACGGGACATCGTCCTCTATTCGGCGGAGACCGGACGCCGGGACATTCTTGTTTCTGCCTCCAGCCTGGTTCCCGCCAACGCTTCGAGTCCGCTCTCGATCGACAACTACGAGTGGTCGGCGGACGGAAAGAAGCTGCTCGTCTTCACGAATTCCAGGCGCGTTTGGCGGCAGAATACGCGGGGGGATTACTGGGTCTTGGACCTGGCCGGGGGGACCCTGATAAAGCTGGGCAAGGGATTCGAGCCTTCGACGCTGATGTTCGCCAAGTTCTCGCCGGACGGCCGGCGGGCCGCTTATGTCTCGAAAAATGATATCTACGCGGAAGACGTCTCAACCGGTAGAATTATCCGGCTGACATGGGACGGTTCGGCGACGCTGATCAACGGCACCGCGGATTGGGTCTATGAAGAGGAATTTTCCATCCGGGACGGTTTCCGCTGGAGCCCGGACGGGCAATCCATCGCTTTCTGGCAGTTCGACAGCTCGGGCGTCAGGGATTTTTTTCTCATCAACAACACCGATTCCCTTTATCCGCGCACCATTCCCATCAAATACCCCAAGCCGGGCGAAACCAATTCCGCCTGTCGCATCGGCGTTGTGAACTCGTTCGGCGGTCCGGCGAGGCTGTTGAGGATTCCGGGCGATGCCAGGAATAGCTATATCGCCCGTATGGAATGGGCGGAAAATTCGCGGGACGTCGTTCTCCAGCGCCTCAACCGGCTGCAGAACACGAACGACGTCATTTTTGGCGATGCTCGGACCGGTGAGGTGAGGACGATCTTCACCGACCGCGACGAGGCCTGGCTGGATGTCGTGGATGACTTTTTCTGGCTGGAAAAAGGCAGCCGTTTCACCTGGCTGAGCGAGAAAGACGGCTGGCGGCATATTTATCTTGTCTCCCGCGACGGCCAGGTCAAGCTCCTGACGCCGGGCGGGTTCGATGTCCTCGGGATCGAGGGTATCGACGAAAAGGGCGGCTGGATCTATTTTATGGCATCGCCGGACAATCCGACACAGCGCTATCTTTACCGGGCCCGGCTCAACGGCTCCGGAAAAGCCGAACGGGTCAGCCCCTCCGACAAGCCGGGAACTCACAGCTACCAGATGTCGCTGACCTGCCAGTGGGCCATCCATATCTATACGACCTTTGAGACGCCCGCCGTCATCGACTTGGTCAAGCTCCCGCAGCACAAGACATCAAAGGTCCTGGCCGACAATCGGGAGCTGATCGCCAAAGTCCAGGCGCTCAAGAAAAAGCCCGTGGAATTCTTCAGGGTCGATATCGGCGACGGCGTGCTTCTCGACGGCTGGTGCATCAAGCCGCCTGATTTCGATCCCCAGAAGCAATATCCCCTCTTGTTCCAGGTCTATGGCGAACCGGCCGGGCAGACCGTGCTCGACAGATGGGGCGGGAACGGCTATCTCTGGCATCTCATGCTGGCCCAGCAGGGCTATCTGATCGCCAGCGTAGACAACCGGGGCACGCCGGCGCCGCGGGGAAGAGCGTGGCGCAAGATCATCTACAGGCAGATCGGGATCCTGGCTTCCGCCGACCAGGCCGCCGGGGCTAAAGCCCTGATCCAGAAATGGCCTTACCTCGATCCCTCCCGCATCGGCATCTGGGGATGGAGCGGAGGAGGATCGATGACCCTCAATGCCATGTTCCGATATCCCGATATCTATAAGACTGGCATTGCCGTGGCGTTCGTGGCCAACCAGCGCTATTATGACTCGATTTACCAGGAGCGGTATATGGGCCTTCCCAAGGATAACCAGGAAGGATACAAGAACGGTTCGCCGATCACCTTCGCCTCTCAGCTGGAGGGCCGTTTGCTCATCGTCCACGGGACGGGCGACGACAACGTCCATTACCAGAATTTTGAAGCCCTGGTGAATGAGCTCGTCGCCAATAACAAGGCATTCTCGATGATGGCCTACCCGAACCGGTCGCACGGCATCTCGGAAGGGAGGAACACGACACGGCACGTCTACGAGACGTTCACCCGGTTCTTGCTCCAACACCTCCCACCCGGCCCAAAATCCGCGACTAAATGATAGATCGAAGATTGACTTTGTCGGTCTGAACGCTTATAAAAATGGATAGACCGGCGCGAGGAAGGAGAGACATGAAAAAAAGACTGCTGACCATAGTCATCATCGGGGCCATCCTGGCTTTTTTTTACACGACCAACCCGACCGAAGCCGACTTTATCAGCTATGTCGAAAAGCAGGTCAAGGAAGCCAAGGCCAAGAAGGAGGACTCGCTCAAGAAATTTCTGGTCGGCCTCAACGAGGAGGCCAAGACACTGGCCGTCAGGGAAGGGACGACGCGCAAGGATTACTACCTGTTCAGCATTTTTGAGGTCTCAGATAACCAAGGCAACCACATCCACAAGGTGATCGGGTTTGCCCGGAAGATCTTTCTTCCGCTCAACCCTGGGCAGAAGGACGAGCTGCCCAATATCTATTAAACTATTTCTTCAGAAAAAATTTTCGGCGGATGATGTAATAGGGGACGAGCATCACCAGAATACCGAAGATGGAGTAAAAATAATACGGGTTGATCCCCGTCCCCATCCCATGCGACAACAGGACGAGGCTCGTCTGGATATGGATGAAAATCAGGTTGATGAAGATCAAGGCCAGCCAGAGGAATTCTTTATCGAGCTCGAGCAAGGACTCCCTTTTTTGTCGGTCATCGGAAATGGATTTTTCCTTGGAATAGCGCCTGTTGAGATAAAATTTTTGGACTAAAAAAGATACGCCGAAGAAAAACAGCGTTTGGGCCAGGGGATAAAGAAAAAAAAGCGGGGATTTCCTGACCCTGAGCAAGTCCTGGCCTTGGGAATAGAGCCAGAGGGCGATCTTTTGGGGCAGGCGGGGGTACGCATAGAGGGCGGCCACCCAGGCCATGACGACCAGGAGCCAGTTGGCGAATTTCAAGAAGACAACCGACTTTTTCAAATTTTTTACCGTGAAACGGAATTTTCCCATAGCCTTTTTATTATACCACACCGTCCCGGCGGGCACCTCCAAGGACCGGGTCAAGTTCGCCCATTATGAATGCGGCTATATGATGGACGTCCGCAAGGCCGACCTGATCAAGGCCAAGGGCGACCTAGCAGGAATTTATCCGCTCGTCGCTGCCGCAGCCGTAAAGAAGATCCTGGCGGCTTTTTTCGAAGGCCCTTCCTTATTCTTTGGAGTTGCTCTCCGAAGTTTTTTTTGGTATATAATGAGACCTGAAATTTTGAAGATGAAAACCATGGCCAAGGCGGCTTGTCAACACAAATGGGTCATGACCAATATCCGCAGCGGATACCTGGTCATTGAAGGGTGTTTCCACTGCCGGAACAGGATTTCGTTCTTTTCGGAAGAGCCGGTTCCGCCCATTGACGATTATCAGGAAGGGGAACAT
Source organism: Candidatus Aminicenantota bacterium (assembly GCA_026393905.1). Classification (GTDB taxonomy): domain Bacteria; phylum Acidobacteriota; class Aminicenantia; order Aminicenantales; family UBA4085; genus JAPKZH01. The sequence continues at coordinate 3,639 of JAPKZH010000599.1, read as the reverse complement.
TTTTGGAGTCATCTGGCCGACTATCAGGCTTCCAAGTTCGACATTAAATGCGAGAGATGCGGACGGGAAGTGCCCTTGAAAGAAGTCATGGCCACGATGCTCTGTATGAGATGCAACCCGGAGTGCGGCGTTTACCAAGCCGGTTCGCAGGATCGGGATCGAAAAACATGGGTCTATGTGGCCCTCTGTGCCAATACGTCTCATGCGACCGGCCAATGCATTACCAACGAGGGCCTCCGGGCTTTAAACGAGTATTTCAATTCGGGATTCCAGGACCCCGCCAAAAAAATTATCGTCGTTCCCTGCGACCTGCGCAAGTCCGTAGATACCTGCCAGGGCATCGTGCTCGCGGATGTTGGTTTGACGGAGATGTATTAAAGTACCGAACAAAGGAAGGGTAAAACCATGAAAGTATCCGAAGTTGTGGCAAAGGCCGATCTTAAGTCCTTCAACGAGGCCGGAGACAAGGACATCAAGGGCGTCTATATCTCCGATATGGTCAGCGATATCATCGGCATCAAGGAGGGAAATCTGTTGGTGACCCTCCAAACGCACAAGAACCTGATCGCCGCCGCCAACCTTGTCGATGTGGCCGCCGTGGTCTTTTCCCGGGGGAAGACGCCGGCCGATGACGTGATCGCCCTAGCCAGCAAAGCGGGCATTCGATTGCTGGGGTATGACGGAGACACCTGGACGCTGGCCAAAAAATTATACGAAAGCGGCGTTCGGTGACGATGGCTTGTTTTGATCCTTGGCATTCATAATTCATAAAAAGCGGGAAACCGCCGGCTTTATATTTTTTTATTTATGATCGTTGATCGAACGAGGGATGTGATCCCATGGCCAACGGCGGTCTTTCTGCAATCATGCAGGAGTTCAAGGGCGAACGGGGCGACCTGATCCCGATCCTGCAGAGAGCCCAAGACCTCGACGGCTACCTGTGTCCCGCTGCCATTCGCGACATCTCCAGGTGGCTGAAGGTGTCCGAGAACGAGATCTACGGCGTCGCCACATTCTATGCCCAATTCCGATTCCACCCTCCGGGGCAGCACCACATCAAGGTCTGTCTTGGAACGGCCTGCCATGTCAAAGGCGGGGAACAGATCCTGGTGATGGCCAAACAGCGTCTGGGCGTCGACACGGGGGAAACGACCGCCGACGGGAAATACGATCTCGACCGTGTCGCCTGCCTGGGCTGCTGCGCCTTGGCCCCGGTGGTTGCCTTCGATGACAAGATCCACAGTCAAATGTCTGTCCTCAAAATACAAAGGCTTTTGGATGAGCAAGAACAAGATTGACAGCCGCCGCAAACAGGCCGTCGCCAAATGGGAAGAGCTCCGGAACAATCCCGTTCCGTTCATCTATATCGGGGCGGGATCCTGCGGGCTGGCCGCGGGAGCGGCCGAGACCCAAACGGCCGTCGAGGACTATCTCGAACGGAAGGGGATCGAGGCCCGGATCATCCAAGTCGGGTGCATCGGGCCGTGCTATCTGGAGCCGCTCATGGACGTCCAGATGCCCGGCCAAGCGCGCATCAGCTATGCGAACGTCATGGCCAAAGACGTGGCCAGGATCCTTCAGGCCTTCTTCGATGACGGCGAGATCACCAAGGATCATCTGGCCGGGCATTTCGGGGACGGCGAGCTCGACGGAATTCCCCGCTTTTTCGATATGCCCATGCTGAAGCCCCAGGTCCGGATTGTGCTCCGCAACTGCGGCATCATCGATCCGGACGACATCGACCACTACCTAGCCCGGGACGGCTATAAAGGCTTCGAAAAGTGTCTGTCCATGACCTGGATGGACGTCCTGGATACCGTCAAGCGGTCCGGCATCCGGGGACGGGGCGGGGCAGGTTTTCCGACATGGCGGAAGTGGGAGACGTGCCGGAACACGGCGAGCGACCAGCGCTACCTCATCTGCAATGCCGATGAAGGCGACCCGGGCGCGTTCATGAACAGGTCCCTGATCGAAGGCGATCCCCACTCCGTCCTGGAAGGGATGCTCATCGCCGCCTATACGATCGGCGCTTCTCAGGGCTACGTCTATATTCGCGCGGAATATCCGTTGGCGATCAAGCGCTTGAAGACGGCCATCGCCCAGATGCGCGAGCTGGGCCTTCTCGGCAATTCCATTCTTGGATCTGATTTCAACTTCGATCTAAAAATTAAGGAAGGCGCCGGCGCATTTGTCTGCGGAGAAGAGACGGCGCTGATCGCCTCCATCGAAGGAAAACGCGGCATGGCCCGAACCCGTCCGCCCTTCCCGGCCGTCGCCGGCCTCCACGGAAAACCGACGATTATCAATAATGTTGAAACGTTAGGAACGCTTGCCAACATCCTCCGCAACGGCGCCGAATGGTATGCCGGCTTCGGGACGGAGACAAGCAAAGGCACCAAGACATTCTCGCTGGTCGGAAAAGTCCGGCGAACGGGGCTGATCGAGGTCCCGCTCGGCATCAAGCTCCGGGAAGTGATTTTCGATATCGGCGGCGGAACCCAGAAGCCGTTTAAAGCCGTCCAGAGCGGCGGGCCATCCGGAGGATGTCTCTCCGAAGAATTTTTGGATTTGCCCATCGATTACGAACATTTGGCTGAAGCGGGTGCGATTATGGGTTCCGGAGGCCTCATCGTGGTCGATTCGGACACGTGCATTGTTGACTTGGCCAAATATTTCATGTCGTTCACCCAAAAGGAGTCGTGCGGCAAGTGCGTCCCGTGCCGCGTCGGAACCCGGCACATGGTGGAGATCCTGGAAAAGATCTGCGACGGCAAGGCGGAGCTTTCGGATTTGGATAAGCTGGAGAAGCTTGCCTATACCGTCAAAAACGGGTCTTTGTGCGGATTGGGCTCCACGGCGCCCAATCCGGCCCTGTCAACCCTCAAGTATTTCCGGTCCGAATTCATTTCTCACGTCAAGGACAAGCGCTGCCCGGCCGTCACCTGCAAGAACCTCGTCATCTACCGGGTCATTCCCGGCAAGTGCACGGGCTGCCAGCGCTGCGTGAAGGTTTGCCCGACCGGCGCCATCAGCGGCCCGAGGTCCGAGCCGCACAATCTCGATCAATCGAAATGCATCAAGTGCCGTTCCTGCTACGAAATCTGCCGTTTCGACGCCATCGCCGGAGACGCCATCGTCATCGAATCATAGATGTTTTGACATCGGAGAGAAATTTTGGACAGACAAGTTGGCCCGATCTCAAAGCAAAAATATCTTAGGTAAGAGCATGGCCCGAAAAGAACCTCGAACATTGACCATGGAGATCGACCACCGGGCAGTATCCTTTTCGGAAGGCGTCACCGTCCATCGGGCCGCCGAGCTCGCCGGCGTCTACATCCCCTCGCTCTGCTCCCACAAGGACCTTTCGCCGTTCGGCGGTTGCCGGCTGTGCATGGTGGAAATCGAAGGGATGCGCGGCTATCCTTTATCCTGCAACACCATCGCCCGGGAGGGGATGAAGGTCTTGACGGACACGGCCATGCTGCGGGAGTTGAGGAAAGAGATCTTGAAGCTCATTCTAAGCGAGCATCCTTCGAGCTGCCTGGTCTGCGATGAAAAAACCGGCTGCAAGGAGTATCAGGGGACGATCCGGAAGGCCGGCGTGACGACGGGCTGCCGGTTTTGCCCGAATGACGGCCA
>JAPKZH010000319.1 GCA_026393905.1 Candidatus Aminicenantota bacterium | reverse complement strand
AAGGTCGATGGGATGGAGCTGCTCAAACATGTCAAGAAGCAGAAGCCGATCGTCCCCGTCATCATGATCACCGCCTACGGAAGCGTCAAGCAGGCCGTCGAAGCCCTCAAAGTCGGCGCCCTGGATTATGTGATCAAGCCGTTCGATATCGAAGAGCTCAAAATCCTCGTCTCCCACGGCCTGGAGGAAAAAAAGATCCGGGAAGAGAACATCCTGCTCAAGAAAAGCTTCCAGGAACAGTCGAGCTTCGAGAACATGATCGGCAAAAGCAAGGCCATGAGAGAGGTCTTCGGCCTGATCGAAAAAGTGGCGACGACGGATTCTACCGTCCTGGTCACGGGCGAGAGCGGAACCGGCAAGGAAATGGCGGCCCGGGCCATCCATGCTCTCAGCCGGCGCCGGGAGCGTCCGTTCGTCTCCATCAACTGCGCCGCCCTTCCCGAGAACCTCTTGGAAAGCGAGCTCTTCGGTCATACCAAGGGATCTTTCACGGGGGCCGTGGCCGACAAGAAAGGCATGTTTGAGACGGCCCATGCCGGAACGATTTTCCTGGACGAGGTCGGCGAGCTTTCGCCTTGGACCCAAGTGAAACTCTTCCGCGTCCTCCAGGAAAGGAGGATCCGCCGGGTCGGGGGGACGGACGAGATCCTCGTCGACATCCGGATCATCGCGGCCACGAACCAGGATCTAAAAAAACGAATCGAGGAGGGAAAATTCCGGGAAGAGCTGTTCTACCGCCTGAACGTCATCTGTTTTGAGATGCCGGCCCTGCGAAGAAGGACGGAGGATATTCCTCTCCTCGTCTCGCACTTCCTCCAAAAACACTGCGAAAAAATGGGCCGCAAGACGAAGAGGCTCACGCCGGAGGTCATCAGCTTTCTCGAAACATACGCCTGGCCGGGAAACGTCCGGGAGCTGGAAAACCTGATCGAAAGGACCGTGGCGGTCGAGGAGCGGGAGACCATCACGATCTCCAGCCTGCCGAGGGACATCCTGGAGATGCGCCGGAGCGAGGACGGCCCGGCCGTGCTCAAGCCCGGGTTCGACCTGGAAGGCCACTTGGATCAAATCGCCAAGAAATATATCCAGGAGGCGGGTTCGGCATCGGGCGGGAACATGAAAAAGATGGCCTCCCTCCTGGGGGTCAGCTATCGCTCGCTTCGCTATCTGATCGAAAAATATCAGCTGAAGTCCTTCAAAAAATCGGAGCAGCGAGAGGAAAGCGGTGAAGACAAATCTTATTCTTTTAGATGACAATAATTGGCGCGCGATGACAAAAAAGGGCATTAGTCAGGGATGGCGCGATGGGACAGAAATTATTATTTATTTATTATCAATAACTTGTAATTATGAAAAAGTTGGCACGGAACTTGCTAAATAATAGCGTGTATAACGCAAATTCATTGCCTTGATGGATGATTAAGCAATCCACAAGGAAAAGGAGGTTTTGAATGCTTAAAGTGAATAAGGAAAAAGGCTTCACCCTGATCGAGTTGCTGATCGTCGTTGCCATCATCGGGATTCTGGCGGCGCTGCTCATCCCCAACGCCCTCACCGCTCTTCAGAAAGCCAAGGTCAGAGGCACCCAGAAGGACATCAACTCCATCGCCACGGCCCTCACGGATTACCTCACGGACAAGGGCACTTTTCTTATGGCCAGCAGCGGCCAGATCACTGTGAACGGCCCTGTGGCTACCGCTCTTTCCCCCTTCTATCTCAAAGTTCTTCCCACCAATGACCAGTGGAGTACAGCTTTCTATGTTTACCTGGGCACGTCATGTGATACAGTTGTAAGCTCCGGCTCTGCTGCAGATGACTTTATAGTCATGTCCGCCGGCCGGGGTGGAGTAGCCGAAGGCTGGACGTATGATGCGGCCAACGCCGAAGCCGGCTTGTACGTGATCACCCAGAGCTTAGACTTCGATCGCGACCTGATCAACTGGAACGGCACGTTCGTCCGCGGTCCGAGAGCCGGAGTCGCGAGCTAATCGTTCTAGGGCAGAGGTCCTCAAATGGGCGATACAGAACGAAGCTGTATCGCCCATTTTTTTTCCGCGCGGAAAGTCGGAGCGACCTCTAGGAAATTCAGGTTTCAGGAAGGGCCAAAATGAAAAGAAGAGGATTCACGCTGATCGAGCTTTTGATCGTCGTCGCGATCATCGGCCTCCTTGCCGCGCTCCTCTTGCCCATCGTCCAGGAAGCCATGCAGAAGGCTAAGCAGAAAGGCACGATGCAGGAAATGAATTCCCTGGCCCAATCCATCATGATGTATATCACGGACACCGGCTATGCGCCGTCGAATCCCGGCGGCGACCTCTCACCGAGCCAGCCCCTAATCGATGAACTCGCGGCCCTCCATGTCAAAGTCATTCCTATGAAAGATCAGTGGGGACGCCCCCTAAGGGTTTGGACACGCTCGTCGTGCGCGGGACAGTTCGGTATCGATGCTGCCGGCATCGGCGAAGATGATTACGTCATCCAGTCCCTCGGCCTGGACGGCTTGGATGAGGGATTTGCTTACGATTCTAGTAGTCCCCAGGATTTTTATTCCGTTGATAAGATATCTGATTTTAATAATGACCTGATCATCTGGACCGGAAACTGGATCCGGGCCCCCAGAAGCGCCCAACAAGGTTCTTAATCCCCCCCCTTTATTGTATAATGGGTCCTCATGAAGGTGAGGACCATTCTGCTTTTCCTGACCTATGTCCTCATCGTTCTGGCTATGGTCCCCGTGCTTTTGGTCTGCCTTCTCGCGGGCGTCCGCGATCCCTTGTTGGCGATCGGGAAGTGGGCGATGAGGCTGGGAACGCGGATCCTCGGCCTGCGTCTTGACGTTTCGGGATTGGACCGCGTCGACCTCGAGCAGTCCTATATTTTCATGCCCAATCACGTCAGCTTTCTGGACGGGCCGATGGCGTTCATGCTTATTCCCCAGCCCGTGCGGGTGATCCTCAAAAAGGAAGTGTTCAGGCTTCCTGTCGTCGGCCCGGGGATGAGGTTTGTCGAGTTCGTCCCCGTTGACCGGAAAGGGGCGAAGGGAGGAAAGGTGGCCATCGAACGGGCGGCCCGGCTGATGAAGGAAAAAGGCTTCTCTTTCCTGATTTTTCCGGAGGGAACAAGGAGCCGCGACGGCCAATTGCAGAGATTCAGGCGCGGAGGATTTTTCCTGGCGCTAGAAAGCGGGGCCCCGATCGTGCCC
>JAPKZH010000651.1 GCA_026393905.1 Candidatus Aminicenantota bacterium | reverse complement strand
GAAGTTATCGCCAGCCTTGGCATAACTGCCAACGAGGACATCCTTAACGCCTCCCCGGGCCGCCACATCTTTAAGGACTTTCGACGTATAGCTTTTTGCGTCGGCCTGGTTCATTTGGCTGAGAATATTGAAAAGCTGGTCGGAGCTTAAGACTTTGATATATCTCGATTGAGACAGGTCCGTGATCAGCAGGTCGGAAATCGCCGCTCTCCAGTGATCCAGCTTTTCATCGCCCGTGTTGTTCTTGAAATCCATGACGGCCAGGGAGGGCTTGCCCGGAGGAGGCGGGGCCATGCGCTTCTTGGCCAAGACACGCCACAAGATCAACCCGGCGGCAACCACCAGGAGAAAAATCAACGCCGGGAGGAGCAGCTTTTTAACGCCAAAGGTGACGGTGATCTGCTTGGAGGTGAAGCCTTTGTGCTTGGGTATCACTCTGTCCGTGGTGGGAATTTCCTTCTCGATCTTCCCGATATCCGACAGCACATCATCGGCGCTATGGTATCTCTTCTCTTTGCTTTTCTCCAGGCACTTCAGGACCATCCGATTGAGGTCATCAGGAATTTGAGGGTTGAGTTCCTTGGGGTTCTGCGGCGGCTGGCTCTTGTGTTTCATGGCGATGCCGAGCAGCGTCTCCCCCTCAAAAGGCACCCGGCCGACGAGCATTTCATAAAGGATCACGCCGAACGAATAGATATCCGACCGCTGGTCGACGTCCTTGACCTCCGCCTGCTCCGGCGACATGTACTCGGGGGTGCCGATCATCACCCCGGCATCCGTAATCCCCTTGGCCTTTAGTGAACGGGCGATGCCGAAATCCATGATCCTGGCGTTTCCCTCCCGGTCGATCATGATGTTCTGAGGCTTTAAATCCCGGTGGACAACGCCCAACCGGTGGGCCTCGGCCAATCCCTCCAACACCTGCCGAGCTACGTAGACGGCTTTTCCGACCGTCAACTGTTCCGACCTCCTGATAAAGCTCTTCAGGTCCTCGCCGGGGACATATTCCATGGTGATGAAATAGTTCCCCTCGGCCTTGCCCAGGTCATACATCCGGCAGACATATTTATGGCCGATCTTCCGGGCCAGTTTCATTTCATTGCGGAATCGCTCGACGGTGTCTTCATCCGAGGCGACCTCGGGTTTCAGGAGCTTGAGGGCGATCTTCTCTTTAATTTCGCTGTCGAAAACCTTATACACCGTACCCATGCCGCCTTTGCCCAGCTCCTCAATGATCTGGTAGCGCCCGGCAAACGTGGCGCCGGTCGTGAGCTCTTTTTTCGGAGCGATGATGGTTTCCGTGGGCATCGCCGGGATCTCTTTTGATGCCTGGAGCGGAGCCCCGCAGTTCCCGCAGAAACGGGTGTCGGAAGGGTTGTCAAAATGACACGACGGACATTTCATGGGCCAAAATTCCTTTTGGCTGATTCAAAGCGGCCAGCTTTTTCTTGGCGTCTTCGACCTCGGGACGGCCGGGGTCGCCATCCTTCAAGATAGCGAGAATTCGGCCATAGTTTTGGATATCTTTTTCCTTTTAGAAGATCTAGCCCTTTCCTTTCGGATCCATAACGGCAACCTCATAGGCCTCCCGGATCGGGGCTTTTGTGTAGAAGCTCAGGAACTTGGTCACCTGCTCGAGGAAAAAGTGGCTTTGTTCATTGGCCAGCATCGCCTTTTCGTTTGTCCAGAGGGTTATGACGACGCCTTCGCCTGTTTTTTGATCCGTCATGAAATAAGCGCCCTTGAAGCCTTTCTGCTTTTTGCATTGGGGAACAACGTTCGTTTTGAAAAGCCGGACGGCCTCATCGATCCGGTCGACTTTCAATTGAATCCTGAGCAGACGCGCAAACATGGCACATCCTCCTTTAGCCTAACGGAAGATCCTTACGGCGCTTGGAGCATCTCATGGCCCGATGTCCCTTTTCGGCAGCCTGGCCAAAGAATACCAATTCTTGAGCCGGGAGTCAAACGGAAAGCGGCCGCCGTTTTGGATTTGACCGCGCCCTGTTCCTATGATAAAAACCATAGGAAGCATTCATGAGGTGAACATGGACGGCAATATTCCAACCCTCTTTGTCCAGGGAAAAACTCTCCCGGAAGCCTGGGAGAAGGCCGTGCTCGAGTGCTGGCACAAGGGCGCGGCGATCAAGACCGAATACGACAAGCCGAACGATCCTCCGAGCAAGGACTGCACGATCCTGTGGGTCGTCGAAGATCCGTTTGCCGAGCCACGCATCCACCGGGCCTTTCCCGGCGGGCTCGAAGACCTGGAGATCTACCGTCAGGAAGTCGTCGAAGGCGTCCACGATCACTGGATCGCCCCGGAGGAAGGCAAATGGACCTACACCTACCACAAACGCCTATTCTCTTATGAGATTGAAGGTCAGGCCATCGACCAGATCAACTACATCATTGAAAAACTTTCCCAGGCCGGCCATTCCAGACGGGCCCAGGCCGTCACTTGGAACGCCAGGCTCGATCCGCCGACCTATGACCCGCCCTGCCTGCAGAGGGTCTGGTGCCGACTGCTGGCGGACGATAACGGCGAGCTCGCCCTGAACATGAATACGCACTGGCGCTCCCGCGATGCTTACAAGGCCGCTTATATGAACGTCTTCGCCCTAACCGACCTGCAGCGCATCATCGCCGAGAGGATCGGCGCCAAGATCAAAAAACCCGTCCGCGTCGGCCGCTATGCAGACCTGGTGGACAGCTTCCACATCTACGGGTCGTATTTCAACGAGTTCCAGGGCTTTTTGAAGATGGTCGAAAGACGGACCTTTGAGGAACGGACATGGGACAGCCGGTATGCAGAGCCGATGTTTGAAGAAGCCCGGGAGAAATTGGAGAAGGAAAAGCTGGTCGTCAAGAATCCTTTTGATTTGTATAAATAAATGAGTGGAATCGTCGCGCTCATTAAGGCCGTCCGCGATGATCACTCTGTCAGGATGATTCGGTCATGACATTCCTTAGCCTAGTCCTGAGTCTCGCGGCGCTCGTCTCTGCGGCGGCCGCCATTCTGGCTGATTATAAAGAGAATCGATCTCTCGTCTATGTCCTCAGGCCATTGACCATGGTCTTGATCATCCTTATCGCCCTGCAGGCTGCGAGGTCGGCGCTTCCCTCCACCAAATATCTGATCCTTGCCGGGCTCTGCGCCTGCCTGGCCGGGGATGTTTTCATGATACTCCGGAGCAAGAAGGTCATGGCGGGAATGGCCAGCTTCTTCATCGCGCTTCTGCTCTACATCGGGGCTTTTTCGACAGGGCTGAGATTCTCATTTGCATTCTGGCCTTTTCTGGTACTCGTGACCTACGGCGTCTTTTTTACAAAAGGACTTCTGCCCCATCTCGGCCGAAAAAAGATCCCGGTTATCTTCTATGTTGCGGCCATGACGATTATGGCCTGGCTCTCGGCGGAACGATACATCCAAATGAAAGAGAGCCACGCCCTGTCAGCTTATGTCGGCGCAGTGCTTTTCCTGATCTCCGATTCCGCCTGGGCCGTCAACAATTTTGTCAGGAAGCGCAGATTCACCCAAGTCCTGATCCTGAGCTCTTATTTTGCCGCCCAGTGGCTCATCGCCGTTTCGATTCACTAAAAAAAGCCGGGGCAGCCGCCTCTTTTGCCGTCTTGAATTTCCGGATCATCCAACCTTGATGGGGGCGGGGGAAGGCTACAACAGCTTGAGTCCGGCTGCCGCTCGCGCCAGCCATTTCGGCGCATCGTTCCCTTCCGCGATCAAAACCCAGGCTTCGGGCTTATCGATAATGACCATGGCCGCTTTTGTCTTCGCTTCAAGGATTATCGCAGGCCGGCCCGAGACTTTTTGCTCGCGCGCTTTTCCCGGGATATTCAACCTGTCCAAGATCTCCCGCGCCGAATCCTGGGGGGCCTTCCAAGGCAGAAGGTAGTGTTCCTGGAGCTCGATCTTTTCCCCCTTAGGACCTTCTATGACGGCAACCGTCGTCTCCGGCCAGACAGAATCCAGCTTGGCGAACCCGGAGTCCGGCGGCTTCAGCAGTTCAAGGCCAAGCCATTGATTCGCATAGAGATCGCCGTTAACGCCGTAAGGACGGCCGGATTCAGGAACGGCCACCTTTTTTCCGTCAAGACCGGCATATTCCAGGATTTTAATGTCCACCTGGCCAAAAACCTGCTGCCCGGCGCCTCCGCCGGCGAGGGAACCGGCCCCTTCATAGAGAGACGAGGCGATGAAATACAGCCGTCCGGCATCCGCAACCTCTTGGGCCACGATCGCCGCATCGATCGGAATCCAGGACTCCCCTATCCATATTTCGGTCCAGGCATGCCCGCCGAACATGCCGAGGACATAGACATAGCCCATGACGATCCTGGAAGGAATCCCGACAGCCCGGGTGAGGGCGGCCAGCAGCGTGGCATAGCCTACACACGTCCCTCTCCGGTTTTTAAATATTTCGGAGGAGGGGGCTAGGACGATTCCCAGGTCGAACTTCATATTCTCCGTGACCCAGCGCTCGAGCTTCAAGGCGGCCTTGAGGGTATCTTTTTCACTGCCTATGATTGTCCGGGCTAGGGCCTGCAGTTCAGGCATATCGGATTGAATGTAGGCATTCGGCAACAAGAATTGCTTGTTATTTTCGTTCATGGCCACCGGCAGACCGGCGGCTTTTTCGGACGGTTTCGGCCGCCTAATTTCCAGGATCAGCGAATCAGCCGACTTGGAGAGGACGGTCTGGTAAGGGCTCTTGATTTCCGGCCAGCCGAGTTCCGGCTTCCGGTGAACGAGCCTGACCTTCAGGTATTCTAGGCTCCTTGCCTTGGGAACGCGGATGTTGGAGCGGATGATCGAGGTCGCATACATTTCGGCCGGAAGCTCTTCCCCCGATGCGGCAGCGAGCGCCTGCTCCCTATCGGTCAGAATGACCTGGGCCGTCCCGAACGGAGTGGGCATTTCCTGCTTGACCGCCTCGAATTCATCGTCGAGCCAGGCCGTGCCTTTGCCCGCCGTCGCCTCTATAACCTCCTCGACCTTGAGCTCCGGAACATCCTTGCCGGCGATCTTCAGCGTCTCCCGAGCCAGGACTTTCCGGCTGCCTTTGCTGACCGCATCCAGCTCCGCGACGAACGTCTGGAATTCCACAACATCGCCGGGATTGCGGAGCCGCTTCTGGGAAATTTGCCTGATCCCTTCGGGGCCGAGAAGCGTCCCCGTAAAATTCAGGGTACGGGTGTAGCTTTTTCCCCCAGCCTGGCTGCGGATCTCGATCGTTTGGCCCTTGATGACGGCTTCCGTTTTTGTGGAAAGAAGAGACGCCTGCATTTCGTAGCCGACCTTTATGAGGAGGCCGTCCTTTGTCTCCTCGTAGGACGAAAGCATCCGGAGCTCGACTTTGGCCCCCAGCCGGTTGAGGACCATTTTCGTGTCCGAAGCGGAGAGGATGGTGTCGCTGCCCGCGGCGCCCATGACAACCCGCTCATGGCTGTAGCCGACCGGCTTATCGGCGATGGTAATAACAAACCATTTCTCTGATGCCGGCTCCACTTTTTGGGCGGGAATCGCCGTAAGGAGCGCCGGGGCAAGGGAAAAAACAAATATCAGGCCGATTCTTCTGGGCAAAAGACGAATTGGCCGCGCTTCATTCGCCCCAGGCCGTCGGCTCACTCGCTCGAGATGACAATCAAAACAGCTGAACCAACTCAAGCGCGGCTCACCTTAGATCTCTCGGATCAGTTCGAGAATCCGGATGTCTCTTTTTTCGAGCTCGCACATGAAATCCTGATAGATCTTTCCATAAAAGGCATCCTCGGGGGCGACGATTCCTTTCTCTTTAAAAACCCCCTTGGCCAGCATGCGGACCGCGATGGCGACGGGGAATCCGGTAACCCTCATCATGGACGAGATTTTGTTCTTCTTGTCGGCTTCGTCCCACATGTAATACTCGATCCGCGATTTCCGGCCGTCTTTCACGCCTTCGACGGTGTTGTACATGACGCACACGTCCGTCTCGCCTTTATTGGGCTGCAGCCTCGGCGTGATCAGATGGGACAGGAATTCCCGGGGGACAATCTTCTGGCCGTTGAAATCGACGGGTTCGATGTCGAGCAGTCCGCATTCCTTGAGGGTCATGACTCCCTGCCAGTGGCCGGGCCAGCGGACGGTTTTTTCGGCAAATTCCTTGAGCGTGGGCCGGGTGAAGAGAAAGCTGGGCATGCCAGGCGTCACGGCGCATTCAAGGTCATCGTCTTTTCCCAGTTGGTCGAAGCGGAATTTTTCGAGGTCGGTCGCGGCATCGACTTCGACGATCTTGCCGTCCTTGATGACCTTCAACTTGATCACATATTCCCGGAGGACATGCCAGAAAGCCCAGGTGATCATGTATCTTAATGGATGGCGCAAGGAAGCTTCCTTGGATGGAATCCCGCCGACCCGGGCTACGGCTTTCTCAGTGACATCCAGCTTCCGGATGGCCTCTCCGCATGTGACATTGCTGAGACCTGGGGCAAATCCCATTCCGTCGATGAAGGTGACCCCGTTTTTCGCCAGTTCTTTATGGAGCCACTCGCCGTATTTGTCGATGCTCAACCCTTTGGGGATTTCCAGGCCCTCGATTTCGTAGGGATCCGGCGTCCTGTGAAATTCCTCCAAGGCGTCAACGCTGTGGAGGCCGGCTTCCGCCGAATAGTGGAGGACCTTATAGCTCGTCTTTCGGTCGGGCATGACGCTGGCGGCCGCGTCATATTTCTTCATCAAGGAGATGGCGTCCTTTTTCTTGTTGATATCGAGGATGTGCAGGACGATTTTCTTGCTTCCGACCCAGTCTTTTACCCGCTGGAGCGTCTTCCTGTGCCTGCCGACAAGCCCGATGGCCTCGACCTCCTTGTCCTTGGCCAGGTCCCAGGCGACGGCCGAACCGATTTTTCCGGAGCCCCCGAAGATCAATATTTTCATATTATTCCTCCTAAAATATTACGAGAATATCATAGCAGCCGTGTCCATGCCTGCTGCATGAGAGGGAAGTTTATGCAGAAACGTCTTGGAAGTCAAAGGGAAGGATGCCATCGAAAAGTCTATTTGATTACGATTTCGGCGATCACCGGATGGTGGTCGGAGACGAACTTGCCATCCCAGTTCTCGGCGATGATGCCGTGGCGGAGGACGCTCTTGATTCCGCGGACAAAAATGAAATCGATGACATTGCCCGGGTCGAGCTCGATGTTGAATCCGTTGAAGGACTGGGTGGATCCATAATGGCCGGTTTTTGACAGACGGAGCGTATCGGCCAGGCCGGGAGTTTTGCCGTCGCCCGAAATGAGATCATGATAGGCCGCGTCGTCGGTCCGGCAATTGAAATCCCCCGTCACGATGACCGGCTCGGTCCCAGCGATCTCGCCGACCTTCTTGAGAACGAGCTCGGCGCTTTGCAGCCGGGCCACCTCGCCGACATGGTCAAAGTGTGTGTTAAAGAAGAAAAATGTCTGCTTGTTCAGTTGGTCCTCGAATTTCGCCCAGGTCACGACCCGGTTGCAGGCCGCATCCCAGCCGCGGCTTCCGGGCGTATCGGGGGTCTCAGACAGCCAGAACGTGGACTGGGCCAGTATCTTGAACCTGCTTTTGAGATAGAAGATGGGATTGTATTCGCCAGCCTCTTTTCCGTCGTCCCGCCCGACGCCCAGCCAGGCGTACTCAGGCAGGAGGCCTTCCAGGTCTTTCAACTGGCCGTTCAGGGCTTCCTGAAGCCCTGCGATATCGATTTTTTGAAACTGGATCGTGGAGGCCACCAGCGATTTTCTATTCGGCCAGGAGTTTTGAAGGTCGCCCTGGTTATTGTATCGAATATTAAAGGTCATCACGGTGACGCCCGGCTCCGTCCCGCCCGCTTGGCCAAACAGCCAACCAGCGGGAACAAATCCCAGGCAGAACAAAGCAAAAAATAGGAAAAGACCCTTTCTAAGCCGTGATTTCTTCATTTCTTCCTTCCTGGTTTCCATTATCGAACCTTAAGCCGATTTAAGTCAAGATTGCCGACCCTATTCTATTGAAAAGTTCTCTTCCATTTCGCGTGGGTAGAAAAGGGGAACGATCCGGAGACGGCCGAGAAAAAGCATTTGATTTCCAAACTCTTTTTGGCCAAGATAAGGTCATTCCTCAGGATTAGTCGGAAATTGAGGAGGTTTCATGAAGAATCCGCTTCGGCTTTTACCGACGATCATCCCGGCTTTGGCTATCCTTTTTTCGTCATCCCCTTTGCCCGCCTTGGATTACGGCTATCTGCTGGCCGAGGACCAGTTGTGCACAATATGGTGGGCGGAGGGCGCCTTCAAGGTGATGAGGACGGACCCGATCCCGAAAGCGAAGAAGAATACGATCCATATTGCCTGCGCCGGCAATGAATATGAACCTTTCCTGCTCGTGCTGCGGCCGAAGGCAAGGATGGAGAGCGTCCGGGTGGAGACCGCTGCCCTGCGCCATCCATCGGGATTTGAGATCCCCGCCGGAAATATCTCCGTCTGTCACGTGGAATATGTCCGCATCACTGTGCCGACGGACAGCCTCGGCACGGCCGGCGAATGGCCGGACCCTCTGCCGTCTTACGACGGCCCTTTCACAGCGTATCCGGGAGAAAACTACCCGCTCTGGATAACCGTGCGCGTCCCGCCAGGGGCCAAGCCCGGTCTCTATACGGGAAACGTAACTTTGACTTCAGGAAATTGGGAGAAAGAGGTCCCCCTCTCTCTCAATGTCTGGAATTTCTCACTTCCGGAGAAAGCTACCATTCGTTCTTCATTCGGCCTGCCGTCGCAGCATGTCAAGGCGTACCACAACCTTGAGACACGCGAGGAGCTTCGAAAAGTAATGGACCTATATTTCCAGAACCTCAAGGACCACCGTGTCTGCCCCACTTCTCCCTTGGAGCTCTATCCGATGAGGGTCAACGTGTCCGGCCTCAACTGGAAAGGCGGCGAATTTGTCACCGAGCCTGTCCACGCCGGCCGGCGCGCCCTGAAAATTGCGGACAATGAAGTGGATTCGAATATCGAAGCCCGGTATGAGGACCGAATACCCGGAGAACCCAATATCCCTTACAAACTGAGCTGGTATGCAAAAACCGAAGCCGAAAACCAAGACTATACGGTCCTTCTCGAATGCCAAAACGCCGAAGGAAAATCCCTTCTAGCCAGGAATGTCCTAAAAATCTATAAAGGCTCAACAGAGTGGAAACAGGAAAGCCTGGACGTCAAAAGCTTATCTCCCGAGACCAAATGGTTCAGCTTTCGTATCTTCCCCTGTTTCAGGAATAACGGCGGAAGCACTTCGGGAACGGCCTATTTTGACGACTTCACCCTGGCGGCTGTCCTGCCTGGCTCAGAGCCCAAGAACATGCTCAAGAACGGCGATTTTGAGATGGACGTTGAAGAGATGTCCGTGGACATCGATTTCAGCGAATTCGACAAGGGCGCCAAGCGGTATCTCGACGAGCTCGGGTTCAACTCCTTCGACTTGAGTCTCGAAGGCATGGGAACGGGATCATTTTACTCGCGAGAGGCAGGAATGTTGGCGGGGTTCAAGCAGGGGACTCCGGAATACGACAACCTCTTCGGCCGGTATTTGAGCCAGGTCCAGGATCACCTCGAGAAAAACGGCTGGTTGGGAAAGGAATATATCTACTGGTTCGACGAACCCGACGAAAAAGACTATCCTTTTGTCCGGGAAGGGATGAACCGCATCCGCAAGGCCGCATCGAAGCTCACCCGCTTTATCACGGAGCATCAGCCCGGTCCGGCCATCATGGACGTATCGGAGATCAGCTGCACTATTTTTGATCGAGTCGATCCCAAGATCATCGCCGAGCTTGTTCCGCAGGGCAGAGAATTCTGGTCCTACCTGTGCACGGGGCCGAAGAGTCCTTGGGTGTCGCTGTTCATCGACCACCCTGCCGTCAACCTCCGCATCTGGCTCTGGATGACCTATCAATTCCGGATGAAAGGGATTCTCGTCTGGCGCGCCAACTACTGGACGAGCTCTTCCCTTTTCCCGCCGGACGTCCTCCAGAACCCGTGGCAAGACCCGATGTCCTATGTGGTCGGATACGGCGTCCCCTACGGCCAGGTCAATTCTTGGGGAAACGGCGATGGCCGCTTCCTGTACCCGCCCAACCGGGATCCGGGCAAAGACAAGACGAAATATCTGTGCGGTCCGGTCAATTCCATCCGCTGGGAAATCCTCCGGGAAGGCATCGAGGACTACGAGTATTTTGTCCTTCTCGAAAAAGCCGTCAAGAACGCAGGCCCGGAGAAACGGGCCCTCGCCGAAAAGGGCAGGGAGCTTCTCGATTTTCCCGGCTCCCTTTTCAAAAACGGAAAAGAGTATACCAAAAATCCTCAAGATCTTCTGGACTACAGGCAAAAGATCGCCCTTTTGCTGGGAGAACTGCGATAGGGCCTGGCTTTCCGCTGTTGAATAAATCGGGTGGCACGGATGTTGCCCCGTTACGCTCGAAGCGCCTGAGTGGTGGGTAAGAAAAAGCATGACAGAAGATTTTCAATTAGCAATATTAAACCCCCTACCCCCTTGACCAATCAAGGGGGGCTTTAATGGTCGAAGAGCTTTAGGGGCACGTCCGTGACAGGACCCATCCTTTTGAGGCTATTTTTTTTCGTCACGGTAATATTTGAGGTCCAGGAGCCTGTCGGCTTCCTTGATCTCGAGCCGGAGGATGTAGATCAGGATGAAGATGGCCGCCCAGAGCCAGCCGACGAAGACATAGATCGCGGTCCGCTCTTTGATATTCTGGGGCGCCGCGAAGATCTTTTCGGGCTGGGCTTGGACTTGGACCGCTTTGTCCTTGCTGGGCGACTGCTGCGGCGGTGCCTGGACGGTCTTATCCTTTTCTTTGGGAGCAGGCTGTTGGATTGTCGCGGCGAATGCAGAAAAGACGCCTATCATCAGGACGAGCAGAAGGAAGCAGGCGGTTCTTTTCTTCATGTCAGCCTCTGGGCATCTCCGGGCAAGCCTATTCTTCATGTTAAAAGACTCCAGATTGACATGCCCACTGCATAAGCAATCGTCGCCCAGGCAAGCCAGGTAATCACTTTGCCCTTCAACTTGTCCGGCTTGTTGTCCAGGAAGGGCAGGAAGAAGAACAGGACGAGAGCGGCCACGATTAAGAATACGGCGATGGTGTCTCCGTTGATAAAAAGGATCTTGCCCGGGAAGAGCTTCAGGGTCTGGAAGAGAAAGAGAAAATACCATTCCGGCTTGATCCCCTTGGGGGCCGGTGCCATGAGGTCGGCGGCTTTTCCCAGAGAAGGCGGTAAAAACACGGCCACGGTGATGAGCGCGCCGAGCAGGACGAGCCAGACGATGATCTCCCGGTAAACAAAGTTCGGCCAGAAGGGAAGCTCCTTCAGCTTTTCCTTTCCCGCCTCGACGCTGAGCGGGACGCTCATCCCCTGCTTTTGGATGAGATAGATATGGATGGCCAGAAGGAGCAGCAGGAAAAGGGGCAAGATACAGATATGGAAGCTGAAGAACCTGGACAGCGTGTCGCCCGTGACGTCGTCACCGCCCCTCAGAAATTTTGTCACCCATTCGCCAACAATCGGGATGGATCGGGGAATGTCCGTTCCTACCTTTGTCGCCGAGAGCGACAGGTCGTCCCAAGGAAGAAGATATCCTGTAAAGCCGAAGACCAGGGAGGCGACGAGTAGCAAAACGCCGGTCATCCAAGTCAGATCCCTCGGCTTGCGATACGATTTGATCATCCAGCTGCTGAACAGATGGACAAAGACCGAGACGATCATGGCCGATGCCGACCAGAAATGGACCGACCGGATGATCCAGCCGAGAGGGACATCGGTCATGATCCGGGCCACGCTCTTATTAGCTTCCTCCAGGGTCGGCCTGTAGTAGAAAGCCAGCATGATGCCGGTCACGACCTGGATGCCGAAAAAGAGCAAGATCGAGCTTCCCGTATAAGACCAGATGGTGTGTTTGTTCAGGGGAACCGT
>JAPKZH010000378.1 GCA_026393905.1 Candidatus Aminicenantota bacterium | reverse complement strand
GTTGACGCCTGATGAGACAATGAACATGATATAAAAGCCGATGTCCATCCTGTTGAAGACGCCCAGGACCAACATCAGGAATATCATCCAGGACCGGTTCTCCCCCGCATTCCCTTTGGCCAAGTCTCGGCGATAGCTCTTGATCAAATAAAAGAGGCAGATCTGCAGGAAATAGAGCGCGACCGTGATGAAACCGAGGATGAGAAGGTCGAGCCGGCCGCTATAGAAAAAATAGCCAAGGGTGTAGCCCATCATCAAAAAAAATTCGCCGACCCTGTCCAGGACCAGGTCCAGATAAGCGCCGTATTCGCTCCTTTGGTCCCGAGCCCGGGCCAGCATGCCATCGGCGCAGTCGACGATGGAAGACACCTGGGCCAGGATACCGCCGAAGGCAAACAGGAGGGGCCGGCCTTTGAAGAAACAGAAAGCGCCGGTTAAGCTGATGATGAACGATGCCAGCGACAGTTGGTTGGGAGTGACTCCGGTCTTGAAAACGGCCCGGACGATGAGAGCGGCCAGCGGCCGATTGAGATATCTATTCAGCCCAAAGAACTTCAAGGAATAATCATCGTCCCTTTTCCGGGCCGATTTTTCATAATCGAACTCAGCCGCAGAGCTTTGGAAAGACTTCTCGTGTCGCATACAAAAAATCCTCGACGGTATCTATTTCCACCCAAGGCCTGTGATCTGTCAAGAAAATGCCGAAAGACCGGCCATCCCCGGCCGATCGCTGGCAGATCGTCTCAACGCCTTTCTCGAAGAAATGATGGTTTTCTCCCCTTCTCTCCAGGTCGTCATAGATGCGGGACAATTCCCGGATGAGGCCCCGGCTGATCTTATAAAGCCCGATCGCTTCGCCCAGGCTTTGCCTGGGATCGACTTCCTTGCTGATTTTTTCCACCCGGCAGTCGGCGGCCTTGACCTTGATCTCCTCCGCGTCGAGGGGGATATCGGGATCCACGGCAATACAATTCCCGGCCGGGTGCTTGAGGAGTCCTTCGAGAATCGCCCGGTCGAAGAGGACATCCCCGTTGATCAGGATGAAGTCCGCATCCATCCTCTTAAGGGCTAAGTTCAGGGAGTACGCCGTGTTCGTGACGGCATATTTTTCGTTGAAAACAAAGGAGACGCGTTGATAGTCTTTTTCTTTGACCAGGGTTTCGACGGCATCTGTTTTGTAGCCCGTGACCAGGACGACATCCAGGATGCCCGCGGATTTCAGGTTCTCCAGGCAGCATTCCAGGACCGTTTTTTCACCGAACCGCAGAAGGCACTTCGGCCCGTCTTTGGTCAAGGGAAACAGCCTGCCTCCGCGGCCCGCGCACAAAACGACTGCCTTCATGGTTTCCATGGATTCGTATGGCTAATAAAAAAAGGTATTATGTTATTTTTTCCGATAAAAGTAAATTTATAATCTGCGGTCTTGGCGGCCGGATTACATCTTCCAAGTGCCGGACACGATCAGGTTCGTTCCGGTCACGGCCTCCGCATCTTCGGAGGCTAAAAATAAGACGGCCTTCGCCACATCAAAGGGCGTGCCCAGAACGCTCGATTCGAACCTGCCGCCCGAGGGAAGACGGCCTCCTTGGATCAGGCCCGGAGAGACCATGTTCACGGTGATTCCCGACGCCGCTTCGGCTTTGGCCGCCGTCCGCGTCAAGATCAGCAGCCCGGTCTTGGCCGCCGCATAGGGCGTGATGTTCGGAAAAGCCCCGAGCTGCTCCGCCCGGCCGTAGCCGATGTTGATGACCCGGCCCCATTTCCTCTTCCTCATCCCGGGCATGGCCGCTTTCAAGCAGAAAAACGCGCTGTGAAGGTTTCCGCGCAGGATGAGATCCCAATCCGGGCCGGTCAGCTTTTCCCAGGGTTTTAGGAGAAACGGCCCGAAACAATTGACCAAGATATCGATTCTTCCGAAGCGTCCTTCGACGTTCCGGACGAGGCCCACGGCCTGCTTCTCTCTGGTGAGATCGGCGCGGAAGGCGAAACAGGCTTTGCCTTTCAGCCGGATCAGCCGAACCACCTCCGCCGCCGCGGTCTTGTTCCGATGATAATGAACGGCCACGCCGCCGGCGATATCGGCCAGCCGGATGGCGATCTCCCGGCCGATGCCCCGGCTGGAGCCCGTGACCAGCGCCACTTTTTCTGTTTTCATTCTATTGCCGGGATTATCTTGTTTTATTCTATCATAGATCCCAAAATTGCCGATAGGGGCTAATCATCAGACAAAAGTTCAGAGCATTCCATTAAATTGAATGGGGACACTGACTCCCGACGGGTGGCGTGGTTCGACTCTATTTATCTATCTTCATGAATATTTTTCGACTATCAATAATAGTGGATCCTAATGGCAATTTCGGATTTCAAGGAGGCATTGGCATCGCCACTGAGGCCCCCTAGCGGAGGGGGGCCCCGGAATCGGGGACACACACCGTGTGTGTCCCCGATTCCGGGGGGAACCGACGGGACTGGTTCCCCAGGGGGCGAGGGCGATGCCAACGCCTCTTTGAAATCACGCAAACGGAGATGCTTTCTCACAGTTGCTCCTGTTTGATTTCAACTTTTGCCTGTGTTATAAGTTATTCTTTTCGACGCAATTCGGTTGAGATCAATTCAACGTCCGAGGCGATTCGATGGCTAAAGAAATGACAAAAATCATGGTCACAGGCTCGGCCGGCCAGATCGGCACGGAGCTCATCAAGGCCCTGCGGAAGAAATATGACGCTCCAAGCGTCCTGGCCACCGACATCCAGCCGTCTGAGACCGTCGACCTTCCAGAATCCGGGCCGTTTGAATTCCTGGATGTCACAAAGAAAGAAAACATCGAGGCCATCGTCCAGAAATACCGTATCGATACGATTTTCCACATGGCGGCCATTCTTTCGGCCACCGGAGAAAAAAAGCCGCGCCTGGCCTGGGACGTGAACATGACCGGGACCTATAACATCCTGGAGGCCGCCCGCGAACATGGGATGACCCGGGTCTTTATCCCGAGCTCGATCGCGGTTTTCGGTCCGGAGACGCCGCGGGAGCACACTCCCCAGGAGACCATCCTCCGGCCGAAAACGATGTATGGCGTCACCAAAGTCGCCGGCGAGCTGCTCGGCAATTACTATGCCGAGCGCTTCGGCCTGGACGTGAGAGGCTGCCGTTTTCCCGGAATCATCAGCCATGAAGCCCTGCCCGGGGGCGGCACGACGGATTATGCCGTGGCCATCTTCTACGAGGCCGTAAAAAATAAAAAATACTCGTGTTTTCTCAAGGAGGACACGCGGCTGCCGATGATGTACATGCCGGACTGCCTGAAAGCGATCTTCGACCTCATGGAAGCCGACTCTTCCCGGCTCAAGCACCACGCCGATTTCAACGTGGCCGCCATGAGCTTCACGCCCGGCGAGCTGGCCGCCGAAATCAAAAAGCACATTCCCGAGTTTGCCTGCGAATACAAGCCTGATTTCCGGCAGACCATCGCAGAAACCTGGCCGATGACCATCGACGATTCCGCGGCGAAAATGGAATGGCGCTGGCAGCCCGACTACGACCTGGCCGTCATGACCAAGGACATGCTCAGCGTGCTCTCCGTGCGCTGGGCCGAAGGCCGGCTCAACTATTGATCTTCTCTTCGCCCGCCGGATCAAAAGGGGACGGCGTTATTTCGTAAAGACGTTTCTTAAAAAAAGGGGGCTTTATCTCCAAGTGATGGGCTGGGCCAGGTCGGCCACGACGGTCAGGGCAATCTTTGTCACGGACGTGGCAAAATCCATGTTTAAGGTATCGAACGTATCCGCGGTTTTATGGTAATACGGATTTTTCAGTCCATAATCCTCAATGCCCAGCATGGCACTGTAGCCCTGGTCCCAGAAGGGGGCATGATCGCTGGATCTCATGGAGGAGTTGAGCGCCTTGAGGATATCCAGCGGCCCATAGAGCTTGCCCATGATGATATTCCTGTTGGCCAGCCACTCGGATGTCTGGTTGACAAAGACGTTTAAATCCTCAGGCATCAGGTCTGCATAGGCGATCATGTCCAGGTTGACCACGCCGATGATCATCTCGTGCCTGCCTTTGGCGGCCTGGGCGTAATACTTGCTTCCGTAGAGCCCCCATTCTTCAGCCGAAAAACAGATGAACTTAATAGTGTAATCGAAGGATGTATTGGCCAGGACGCGGGCGATTTCCATGACCGCCGCCGTCCCGCTGGCGTTGTCGTCCGCTCCGGGCGCGAGGGTGGTGGGCTGATTGCTCGTGGAATCGTAATGGGCGCATATGATGATCACGCGTAGAGGATGGGTCTTGCCGAGAAGCGTGGCCACGATATTTCTCGAGGTTCTCGTCGTGGCGAACGTGAACGGCTCATATTCGCAGTGCAGGCCGAGATGGGCGAAAAAGTTGTAGAGAAAGGTCCCGGCCGCTTCGCAGTTTTCCGTCGAGGCGTACCGCGTTTGGAATGACTGCAGGCTCAAGATGTTGCTGCTCAGGTTGGCTTTAGCAACCTGGCCGGCCAAAACAGGAAGGAGCGGGTTGACGAAGGGCGCTCGCGGAAATTGTCCGCCGGCGGAAAACCGCGCCTGAAGGATTCCTGACTCCAACTTCAGTGAGATATGGTTCTCGAAAGATAGCCGCTCGATCTCGAATTCCGCGGGGAGAATCTCTCTCGCCTCATCTGCACCGGACCAGAACAGGCAGTTTTGATCGTCCAGAGGAACGGCCCCGCCGTATTTCTCTAAGAGCTTGGCTTGGCCCGGCTCAGGGGTAGAGACAATAAAATATTTTTTGCCATAAGGATTCCTGTCCAGCACATGGCAGGGAATTCCTTTCCGGGTGAGCGTAGAGAGCGCCTCCACGTCCATCTCGGCGATCCAAAACTGCCGGAGCTCTTCCAGGCCCTTGATCCCGCGAACAATTCCCTTTGGAAAATTGTCTCCCGGCCGTTTATCGAGCTTGACCAGGGCCGTGTCAGAAAATTGAGGCGTCGAATAAAATAGGGCGGGCAGGACGCACAGAAAAATTGCGATTTTCCAGTAAGAAATTCGTCGGGGGTTCATGATGTCCATCCTCTCGTCATCAAGAAAAAAGTAACAGAAACACACCGGCAATGCAAGCCGAAAAAAGCTATTGGAAAGCATCTGCGTTTATGTGATTTCAAGGAGGCATTGCCATTACCCCTGAGCCCCCTGGGGAACCAGTCCCGTCGGACACTCTTGGAAGGAAACCCTTTCCTAGGGTTTCCTTCCAACGCTCGCTTCGCTCGCTGCCTTCCTTCCAAGGAGCATTAGCCAATGGATTCATGGGAGGATGCTCCTTGGAGGGGTGGCAGGGCCGGCGGGTATTCCCGCCGCCCGTTGGAGGGGGAACCTGTAAAAGGGTCCTCCTCCAATAGTGTCCGGGACCCCCCTCCGCTATGGGGACTCAAGGGTAATGGCAATGCCTCCTTGAAATCACTTTTTTAGAGATACTCCTAAGCCATTGTCTTCGGCGGGCCGGTCGACTACAATTACTGAGAGGGAGGAATACCATGCAAAAACGGATTTCCACTTTTTTGATTGCCCTTGTCACTATTCCATGCCTTTGGGCCGGGGAAAAAACGAGGCCGGTCCATACCTACTCCATCGTTGCCTTCGACAAAAGCACCGGCGAATTGGGCGTGGCAGTCCAGTCTCACTGGTTCTCTGTCGGCTCGGTCGTCCCCTGGGTCGAAGCGGGCGTCGGGGCCGTCGCGACCCAGTCCTTTGTCGAACCCTCATACGGCCCGCTCGGACTCGAGCTGATGAGGGCCGGAAAAAGCGCCGAGGAATCCCTGGCCGCGCTCCTCAAAGCCGATAAAAATGAAGCCTCCCGCCAGGTGGGCATGGTGGATGCAAGAGGAAAAGCGGTCGCCCACACGGGAAAAAACTGCATCCCTGAAGCCGGGCATTTTATCGGGGACGGATTCTCCTGCCAGGCCAACCTCATGCTCAAAAACACAGTTTGGAAAGCCATGGCCCGCGCTTTTGAGACGACCAAGGGAGAGCTGGTGGACCGGCTGTTGGCCGCCCTCGAAGCGGCGGAACAGGAAGGCGGCGATATCCGGGGAAAACAATCGGCGGCCGTCATCGTGGTCAAGGGAAAAAGCTCGGGGGTCTGGTGGAAAGACAGGATCTATGATCTAAGGATCGAAGACCATCCGAACCCGGTCCCGGAGCTCAAGCGGCTGATCAGGCTCAATAAAGCTTACAACCACATGAACAAAGGCGACGAGTTCCTGACCGAAAACAAGGTCGCCGAAGCCGTCAAAGAATACACGAAAGGAATGGAGATTTACCCCGACAACCCCGAGATGATTTTCTGGCCGGCTGTGACCTTGGCCTCGTCGGGCAAAGTGGAGGAAAGCCTGCCCCTTTTTAGGAAGGTCTTTGCCATGGACCCTAACTGGACCGTTCTGCTGCCGCGTCTTCCGAAGGTGGGGCAGTTCCCCGATGATAAGAAGCTGATCCAGAAGATACTGGCTCTCGCCCCCAAGAAAAAATAGGCCTTCGCCTAAACGAGTTTCTGGATCCCGTATTTAAGGCTCAAGGCGACGACCGTGCGCACCACCTCGACATTAATCTCATAAAGCCGGCCCCGCCGGTGACCAGAAAATTCATGGCAGCTCCAAGTCTTTCAAGGGGCTCAGAGCTTCAGCCTGGCGATCAGCGCATCCAAGTAGCGGGATTTCATCTGTCGGCTGGCCATGGCCTGTTTGAGCGGCGGAAGCTTGAGGATGACGCCCAGTATGGCGGCCATGGCCCTGTGGCTTGTCAGGGCTTGGTTGTCAAAAATAAGGTTCTGGAGCTTTCCCCTTTCGATGGCCATTAGGACGGCTTTATGGGTCGAGTTAAGCGGTGTGATGACCCGCTCGGGTCTCGACCTCAACCGGAGGCTTTTCGGTTTGCAGACGCGAACACAGACGGCGCAGCCTAGGCAGACGGCCTCGTTGAGCTTGGCCTTTTTCTTTTTCGGATAGCGGGGATCGTTGGCGGAAACCAGGCTCATGGCTTCGACGGGGCAGACCGCAGCGCATTCGCCGCAGCCGTTGCAGGTCAGATCATCGATCTCCGGAATAAAATTGGTCGTGTGAACAGGGCGGAGGATGCCGAACTTGCGCGCGACGATCAGGGCTTCGCAGCAGCAGCCGCAGCAGTTGCAGATAAAGCTGACTCTTTTTTGGATATTCTCGCCGAACTGGACGAGATTGTGCTCATAGGCCTGCTGCAGAAAATCCAACCCTTCGGAGACGTCGACGGAACGGGCGAAGCCGTGTTTGATGAGCGAAGCGGCCGTGGTATTAAAGGTCATACAGATGTCAAGCGGCGCCTGGCATGCCCGGCCGACGTGCTGCATCTTATGCCGGCAGTAGCAGATGCCGATGCCGCGGTGTGAAGCGGTTTTGATGACTTCGCCGGCCCGCTCATAATTCAGAACATGAAGGGCGTTCTCGTTCGAAAGGACGGGCTCGTGGACGAAGACCCTGCCCAGCTGGGTCTCGCCCTGGACGAACAGGGCCTTGATGAAGTCTTCCTCGACGGTGATATATTGATAGAAGAGCTCGGCCAGGAGTTTCTGGTCGACGTCCCCTCGCAGGCGCATCATGGAAAATTCAAAGAACCCGGCCATGGGCGGCGGCAGAGCGTAATACTGGCGTTTCCTGCCCGCGATATCGATAAGAATCGCGCGGCCGGCCAGGGTATCCAGGATTTTATGGGCCTCGGCTTCTTTCATCTTCCAGGCGCGGGCGGCCGTCCGCAGGCTGAACGGTTTGATCGGCAGAAGGGCCACGAGCGAAGCTTCTTTTTCGCTGAAGAGAAGCCCGAGGATTTTATAGAGGATTTCGGAGGGCGGCGCCCCCTGGGGATGTTTATTGAGTCTCTTGATCAGCTGATCGTAGCCTGATCTCGCCGTTGCATGGGCCATCTGGACCTCATTCTAGAAAACAAAGATTGATTTGTCCAATGATAATTTCTATAATCGGGGCTTCTGCCGAGAGCGATTGATGGCCGATCAGAACGGAAGAAAGCCGCTGGAGTTGAGCCGGGAGCTCGGGCTCATCGCCGCCATCGCCTGCGGCGTCGGGTCGATCATCGGCTCCGGCATCTTCAAGAAACCGGGGCTCATGGCCTCGCAGCTGGGGTCGCCGCAACTCCTGATCCTGGTCTGGGTCGTGGCCGGGATTATGACCCTCTTCGGCGCCCTGAGCATCGCCGAAATTTCGGGCATGTTCCAGGACCCGGGCGGCCAGTACATCTATTTTAACAAGGGTTTCAACAATTTCGTCGGGTATCTTTACGGCTGGGCCGTCTTCATCGTCATCCAAACCGGATCGATCGCCGCGATCGCCTACGTCTTCTCGGATTCGATGGGGTATTTCGTTAAATTTCCCAGGTTGCCCGCGGCCTGGGAAGATTTTTCCATCCCCATTCCTTTTATCGGAAGCATGACGCCTTTTAGATATATCGGGCTTAAGCTTTGCACCATTGCCCTTATCGTTTTTCTCACATCCATCAATTACCTCGGCGTCAAGTTCGGAAGCGCCATCCAGGTCATATTCTCAACCCTCAAAGTGCTGGTCATCGCAGCCATCGTCGTCTTGGCCTTCACTCTGGGCCATGGGAGCTTCGGCAACTTTGTCCAATCCGCTGCCGTCGGCGGCGCCGCTTCGGGTTCAGTCTTTCTGATGTTCATCATGGCCATGGCCGGCGCCTTCTGGGCCTATGATGCCTGGATCAACGTCACCTATATGTCGGGCGAAATAAAAAACGTCCAGAAAAACCTGCCCAGGGCTATGGCCATAACCGTCCTGATCGTCATCGTCGTCTATGTCCTGGTGAATCTGGCCTACATCTACATCATTCCCGTTGGAGACATGGCCCAAAAATACAGGCAGGCGGAAGCCAGCGGGGGGAACTATCTTGTGGCCATCGATGTGGCCAACAACTTTTTGGGGAATTGGGGCGGCGCGCTGATTGCCGTGGCCATCATGATTTCCACCTTCGGAGCGGTGAACGGCACGACCATGATGTCGGCCCGGGTTTACTTTGCCATGGCCAGGGAAAGACTTTTTTTCAGGAAGCTCGGCAATGTCCACCCTCGGTACAGGACGCCCGGGAATTCACTCGTTGTCCAGGGCTTATGGGCATCGGTGCTGGTGCTCAGCGGAACGTTTGACCAGCTCACGGACATGCTGATCTTCGTCAGTTGGATATTTTATGCGCTGGCCGCCGCCAGCGTCTTCACCTTGCGAAGAAAAATGGCTGACGTGCCCCGGCCTTATAAAGTCTGGGGCTATCCGTACACCCCCATCATTTTTATATTTTTTGCCTCGGTCTATATCGTCTTCACGCTTTACACCGACATCATCAACTTCACGACCCATAAAGTCCCCTTGATCAATTCATTGATGGGATTGCTCTGGGTGGCCATCGGGATCCCCGGATATATTTACTGGAGCCTGAAAAAGAGGAAAGCTGATCGTTAGAAGATTTTGTTGATACTGATGCCCTGATAGTACTTTTTCAATATGTCTTCGCAGGTGGCGCCCTTCTGGGCCATGCGAAAGGCGCCGACCTGGCAGAGGCCCACGCCATGCCCCCAGCCTTTTCCGGTGAAGATAAAATGGGTGGTTTGTCCATCTTGGTCTTGCTGCCGATCGATAACAAACAGGTTGTCTCTCAAACCCAGCGCCTGACGGATCTTCAGGCCGGTCACGCCCACCTGGCCCTCCCGGCCGATGACAGACATGTCGATCACGCGCCTCGAAACGCCCCTTTTCTGGGGAACAAGGTCGATGAGTTTTCCGATAGGATAGAACAGGTTGATCCTGGCCTCTAAGTCCTCCCGGGAAATCCTGACCTGCCACCGGTGAAATTGGGACGGCTGGTCCAGGATATTGGTGAGCGGCGAAGGAAAGAGCTCGATCAGCCGGACCTTGCCGTCGCTTTCCACCCATCTCATGGCTTCTCCGCCCGAAAAGTCAATCGATGAGGCGAAGATCGTCGTTTCGTCGAAATCTTCGAGGAGGAAAATGTCCGGGGAAAGCTCCGCCTGCTTTTTCTCACCGTCTTCCATGACCTCGATCCTGTTTTTGTCTGATGACTTGAAATTTCCCCGGTGATAAAAGTCCTTGTAGGTGGAGATGATTTTATAGAGATAATAGGCCGCCTCGGCGTTGGAAAGGGCGCGCTCCCAGCTCCCGAAATCCGGCGTTGACGGAAAAATTCCCGACTTGACAAGGTAGGCCAGGTCGTTCTTTTCCTCGGGGTTCAAGACAGAAGAATCCTTAAGGATATGTTCGGCCTCGCTTTTCAAGAGGAGATTCTGGACTCTTTCCTGCCATTGAAAGGCGTCGGTCAAAAGACACGCATAGTTGACGAAGTTCAGCGGGGCGTTTTTCGGCATGAATTTCTCGTTTTTCTTGCCGAGCAATCCGAGCGCGGTTCGGATCCAGTTCATGACGTCCTCAAACTCAGCTGGCTTCTTCAGGAACGCAGCGTCCGTCTTTGGGGGCAGGATATTGAGGGCCATAAGATAGGCTAATTTCGGGCTGATATCCATTCCGGCCAGATGAATGGAAGTGAGGGCGCCCGAGCTCTGGAGCGACCAAGTCCGTTCCTTCTCCATAGTGCATTCCGTGCCCCTCAGGTAGGGCACAGAGCTGCCGTCAAACATATTTTCGATATTCTCCGTGGCGCCTCCGCATGTGCTCATGTACAGGGCATTGATTAGCTTCCCGTTATAGACGGCGACTTGGCCGCTTGTCTCTTCAACGGCCTGGGTGCTCAGAGGATGTTCAATGCTGATCCCGTCATACACCTGGGAAACGGGCGTCGCAAAAAGGTCGAACCCCAGCTCCTCAAATTGACCGATATTTTTAAGCGCGTAGGTCCTGGCGGCCACGGCCTGGGCCTTGAGAGCCTCAAGCTCCCCGAAATTGTAGGGGGAAAGCTCGCCCGGAACGACACCTTTGAGATAATCTTCCAGGTTCAAGATATTGATTAGGAGAATCCCTTTTCGACTCCCTTTCAAGATCATGATCCCGCGATAGCTGTGTCCCCCATAAGAAAGAAAGCTCTCCGGGCTCACGGGGATAAAATACAGGGCGGTTTCTTCATTCAAATTGATGAGTTCGTCGTTGACCATGACCCATTGGGGCTTGGATTCCGCCGTGGTCACTTCTTCCCTGAAGATCCAGACATCCTTGATGCCGATCTGGCTTAGCTTTTTGATAAAATTCAGCGCATCGTTGCGTGTCAGGAAATCGCCGACCCGGACCTGGAAGACGCCATCGAGCGGATTTTCTTTATCTTCAATCACATAGACCCTGTTTTCGACTTTCGACCTGAATTCCTTGGCAGCGTCCTCGGCTTTATCTCTTCCTTTGACTTGGGCCACCTGGACGATGAACTTTTCGGCTAGCTTCTCTTTGTGTCCCTTGACCCGGACCTCTGAGGCATTCTCTGCCAAAAGCTTGTAGCTCCCGGAGACCTGATAGATCTTCATGCCTGAGGAGGACCGGATGAGGACATTGTCCAGGTTGACGCCGAGAGCGATCCGAATAACCGGCTTTTGGATCAAAAAACCCTGGAAAAAGACGTTTTCCTGGCCGAATTCAGAGGGTTGGCCGCCGATAAAGAACAAGCCCAGGAAGCTGAGCATAAAATATTTTCGGTGTCGGCGGATGATTTTTGGCATAATTGCTGAAATGACGTTTAATTTTAATGGCTAGATTATAAGCGTGTCTTTTCGCTCTTGTCAAGCAAAAATTCTATATATGCTATCTCTCTTCATAATTTCTACTATATATTGTATTTACCTTGGCGTTAGGTGTGCC
>JAPKZH010000542.1 GCA_026393905.1 Candidatus Aminicenantota bacterium | reverse complement strand
GACTTCCAATCGCGTGAGCAAGCAGAGCTTGTTTTTCGGTTGGCAAACCTTGGCGTCAGCAGTAGCGTGATATTGCCCAAAGACAGAGAGTCGTGCATCAAACTTTTGGAGCGTCTTGATGAGCGAATGGAGGAGGCTCGCATTCGTTTCAAAGAGTTGGTCGAAAGCCGGACGAGCGACGGGCACGTCCAAGCGCAACTTATGGAAGTCCTGGAGCGCTGGTATGCCCTGGGCAAGAATCCTGTCAAACCCGGCGTGCCGTTATAGACTCAAATTGAACGTCATGAAGCGGACGCCGACGAGGGTTCATAGTCATGAGAAACAGTCTCTCATCCTTCAATCTCAGCCATTGCCCTTGTTTTTAATGGCGAGGTATTCACTCCAATCAATGCGGCCGACTTCATCATCCGGATAAATCAGTTCACATTCGAAATATCTGCTCTTCTTTCTCAAAAAATGTTTAATACGCAAATCGAAATGCTCGATCTCTTTATGTGATTTCCTATCCTGTCTCATCTCTTCGATGACATCATTGTAGAGCAAGATGCGCGAGATTCTTGCTCTTCCATATTCCGTCATGACAATCTCGCCTTCTTTTGGCTTTCGATATTTATAGAATAGTTGCATTAAGAGCCTTGTTTCACATTCAATTGGACGTTTTGTACTAATGAACTTTCTCAAGCATACTTTATAATTAAATTAATACCTTACGGGCCTTGTCTGCGAAATCGGCTTCACGGTGGATCCGAAGACTCACACCGCCTTCCAGCTTCACCGGATGCCGTACTGCGCTTCTTTCCGGGCCGGCCGGTTCGATTTTGTCATCGTCGATGCCCACATCTTCTTTGGCAAGAAAAAAGAGGAAGAATTTCGAGCCAAAGAGATTGTAGCCCTCGTCGACTTCGTGATTAGCCAGTCGAAATCGGCTAAAGCCTTCGACCAGGATTTTTTCTTGGTCGGCGACTTCAACATCCCGGATCGCAACTCTCGTTTCTTCAAGCCGCTGGCAGACCGGGGATTCATCATGCCCAAGGGGCTCGATACAATGGGGACCAACCTGGAAGGGACAAAAACCTACGACAAGATTGCCTGGGTTCCTCGGAAATCGTTTTCCTTCTCAGGGGCCTACAGCACGCTGCCATTCGGCGACGTCCTCTTCAAGGAGTCCGGCTCGCCGGGAGCGAAGAAGGAGATCAGCGATCATCGGCCGCTCTGGGCAGAATTCTATATAAACAAGCTGACGCAGGAACTCGACCAGATCATCAACCGGGGTTCCTGAAGTCAATCGTCGGCGTTCTGATTTGAGCCGCAGGAAACCGCGGCGTTAACAAAATTACGCAAAGGCGGGCTAATTACCGGGGATAAAGAATTTAAAAACTTGGTGAGTGACATAAAAATTGCATGGATCTGATGGACAGGAAAGATAATCCAACATTCACGGGCAATTTAAGAACGATGATGCAGTCCTTCGGTTAACTACTTAGGCTGTTCAAAATATTCACCTGGTCTGTTTTCAAAGACACAAAAGTCTTGAAAAAAGCGACTGCCATTTGTATTATTGGTGGCAAGTTTGAGCTAATTATTAGGATCTTATGAGGAGGGCAGAATTGAGAAAGCGCAGAGGATTTATTAGTCTCATTTTTCCGAGAATATTTAGGCGGGCGTTGCTTTTGTATCTTGTAGCCCTTTTGGCAATTCCTGCTCTAACCTGGTCCCAAAGCCAGGAGCCGAGGCCCGCGAAGAAACCGTCCGCTCAATCGACGAAGGCTCCGCAGGCAAAATCGGCACAGCCATCATCGCAACTCCAGCTCGCACCTCCCACCTTCGCCACGGCCATCGCCAACCTGAAATTCCGCGAGATCGGGCCGGCGAACATGGGCGGCCGCGTCGATGATTTTGCCGTCGTCGAATCCGACCCGAATATCGTCTACGTCGGGTTCGCCTCGGGCGGCGTCTGGAAAACCATCAATGCCGGGACGACCTGGGAGCCCATCTTCGACAAAGAGGCGGTTTCGACGATCGGCTGCCTGGCTCTCGCGCCCTCAGACCCTTCGATCGTCTGGGTGGGCACGGGCGAGGTGAATAACCGGCAGAGCTCTTCGTGGGGAAACGGTATCTATAAATCCCTGGACGCGGGCCGCACCTGGCAGCACATGGGCCTGGCTGAAACCCACAACATCGGGAGTATTGCTATCCATCCCAAAAATCCTGATGTCGTCTATGCGGCCGCCCTTGGACGCCTCTGGGGCCCCAACAAGGAGCGCGGGGTTTATAAGAGCATCGACGGAGGCCGCACCTGGAAACAGGTCCTTTTCGTGAACGAGGACACCGGCGTCGTCAACATGGTCATGGATCCTCAGAGCCCAGACACTCTCTATGCCGCGGCTTATCAGCGCCGCCGTGCCGTCTACGGCTTCAACGGCAGCGGTCCTGGAAGCGCCATCTTCAAGACAACGGACGGAGGCGCCGCCTGGAAGAAGCTGACCAAGGGGCTTCCTTATGAGAACGAGGAGGCGAGCGAGACCGGGCGGATCGGGCTCGCCGTCTACCGGCGCAACCCGAGCATCGTTTACGCGACGGTCGAGCATGCCAACGGCGGGACTTACCGGAGCGAGGACAAGGGCGAGACCTGGACCAAGACGAGCAGCACCAACCCGCGACCCATGTATTACAGCAAAATCCGAATCGATCCCAATAACGACTTGCGCATCTGGGTGCTGGGCGCGCCGATGTCTTATAGCGAGGACGGCGGCAAGACGTTCGTCACGACGCGCGTCAGGCGGATCCACGGCGATTACCACGCCATGTGGATCAACCCCGACGATTCACGGCACATGATCGTGGGCTCGGACGGTGGCATCCACTGGAGCTACGACGCGGGAAAAACCTGGGATTTCGTGAATACCGTGGCCGTGGGGCAATTTTATGAGATCGGGTTCGATATGAGGAAGCCGTATTGGATTTACGGCGGGCTGCAGGACAACGGGAGCTGGGGCGGGCCGAGCCGAACGCTGGACAGAAGCGGCATCACGAATGCGGATTGGATCAGCGTGGGGGGTGGCGACGGATTTTACGTGCAGGTCGACCCGAGCGATCCGAATATTGTTTATAGCGAGTCGCAGGACGGGTATTTGTCGCGGCTCGACCTGCGGACGACGGAAAGCAAGAATGTACGGCCGTATGAAGCGGAGGGGGAGCATTTCAGGTTCCAGTGGTGTTCGCCGCTTGTCATAAGCGCGCATGACCCGAAGAGATTGTATTATGGGGCGCAGTTTTTATTTAGGAGCGACAATCGGGGGGATACGTGGACGAAGGTGAGCGGCGACTTGACGACGGGGAAGACCCGGAATGAGCTGCCTATCATGGGGAAGGTGCCGGATGCCAAGACGCGGTCGAGGCATGATGGCGTGCAGGAGTGGCCGTGCATTACTGAGATAGGCGAGTCGCCGATTAATGGGGACGTGCTGTGGGTGGGGACGGACGATGGATGTTTGCAGGTGACGCGGGACGGCGGAAAGACCTGGAAGAATGTGGCGGACAGGGTCGGCAAGGTGCCGAAGGGAACTTATGTGACGCGGATCGTTGCCTCCAAGCACGCAGAGGGGACGGCCTATGTGACTTTTGATGGGCACCGGATGAACGATTTTGAGGTTTATGTGTATGCGACCGCGGATTATGGAGAGACGTGGAAAGATATTTCGGCCGGGATACCGCGCAGCAATGGAGTCGTCAATGTTGTGCGCGAACACTTCCGTAACCCGAATTTGTTGTTCGTGGGGACGGAATACGGGGCTTATGTTTCGTTTGATAAAGGCGCCAAATGGATGCCTTTAAAGCTGAATTTGCCGACGGTGCCCGTGGACGACATCGCTATCCATCCGAGGGAGAATGATCTGATTTTCGGGACGCACGGGCGGTCTGTGTGGGTGATGGACGATATAACGCCGCTGGAGCAGATGAGCGAGAAGGTGCTGGCGAGCGATCTGATTTTATTTGATATAAGGCCGGCGACGGCGTGGCGGATCAGCGGCTATAGGGGCTCGACCGGGCATAAGATTTTTGTGGGGCAGAATCCGCCTTATGGGGCGATCATCAATTACTATCTAAAGGCCAAACCGGACAAGGACATGAAGATTGCGGTGAGGATATCGGATGCGGCGGGGAAGCAAATCCGTGAGATTGAAGTGACCGGCGCTGAGGCGGGCATCAACCGCGCCGCCTGGGATCTGAAGTATGACCCGCCTGTCAAGGTAAAGCCGGTTGAGGGGGCAGGGAGGCGCGAAGGAGGCGGGCTGCTGTATGCTCCCATGGCTGAGCCGGGCACATATACCGCGACAGTGCTCACATCAGGACCGACCTGCGAAAGCAAATCCGTAGTCGTGGAGGAAGACCCGAGAATCTTAATAGGCGCGGCCGACCGTGCCGACCGGTGGGCGGCTATTATGCGGCTCTATGAGCTGTGCGGCCGGGCCTATAACAGTCTCCAGAGCGTCAGCAAGGTGCGGATGGCGCTCACAACTGCCTTGGAGGAATGGAAAAAGCCCGATGCGCCGAAAATTCCCGATGACGTGAAGAGCATGGCTGAGGCAATGCACAAGAAGGCCATCGAGCTTCATGAGAAGTTCGTCGATCCGCCGCTCCCCGAAGGATGGGCCGGGCCTCCGCTCGAGCAGCGTCCGCCGACGATCCCGGACCGGATGGGCCAGTTGACCGGAACGATCGATGAATACACGGGCCCGCTGAATGATATCCAAAAGAAAGAGATGGAATTGGTGGCGAAGATAATTGACGAAACAGTAAAAGCCATTGATAAGCTCGTCAACATCGACCTCCCCGATCTAAATAAAAAGATGAACCAGGCCGGCGTGCCGCATATCCGCGTGAAATAAAAACAGGGGATACCAAAATTTAGGGACAGCTGCTTATTCCGGGGGATTCCGGCCACAACTAAATAACGGGGTCAAACCTAGTCATTACGCACATTCTTGAGGGAATATTTGCGTAAAGAGTAGCTTTGACCCCGATATTTCGATTCGTTTCCCAATTACTCGATGGAATTGAGGCTGCTCATTTGCAGAGAGTCATTCATCCATTTCTCTTGAATTAATGCTGAACGTTCATTATAATGAACGTGCGTTCAATATAATGAACAGTGGAGATAAAAATGTTTTTTAAAGTACCGCCGCAAATCCCCGGACGTAAGTCCGGGGATGGAGTGGGTTCCGACGGAGTCGGACATGCGAAGCATGCGCGGGAGGATTCCCCGGACGTAAGTCCGGGGTTTAGGTTCAATATCTTCATCAATTCGCCTGAGCAAAAAATATTGAGCCTTTTCGCCATGAACCCCGGCAAATCGTTTTACGGAAGGGAAATCTCTAAAAAGCTCAATTTGAGCCTTGGCTCGGCGCATGCGGCGCTATTGTCTTTAGAGAAATCCGGCCTTCTTTTTTTCCAAAATATCGGCAAGATCAAGCTCTATAACTTGGAATCGGACAACCCGGTCATCAAGTCTTTCCAAGTCCTCAATATCCTTCTGGTTCTGGAGCCTCTTGTTGAATCCCTGCGCAGAATAGCGCGACGTATCGTCCTTTATGGAAGCTATTCCGAGGGAACATTCGCGGCAGATAGCGATCTGGATTTATTAATCGTCACGGAAAAGAAAAAAGATACGGTTGGCGAAATTGACAAGTTCCAGAGAAAAAGCGGGCTTGACATTCGTCCATTAGTAAAGAGCCAACTCGAATGGATGGAATTGGAAAAGGCCAGCGCTGAATTCTATGATGAACTGAGCCATGGAATCGTTCTCTGGGAAAGACCGATCGACGAATCAGGCTTATGAGGACTGTCTGAAGAAACGGAAAATCATCCCCTTTTCCAGGGCAAAGAACCTGGCAAGAAAAGAGCTCTTGGCGGCAGCCGATGATCTTGCCGAAGCCAAAGATCGGTTCGTCAATAGAAGATATAAATATGCCACAATAAATGCGTACTATGCAATTTTCCATTCTTCCCGGGCGCTCCTGTATTCAAAAGGATACCGGGAACGCAGCCATCATTGTCTTGCCGTTGCTTTGGAAGCGTTGTTTGTGGAGTCCGGGCTTATGGATATTCGTTTTATCAAGATGTTCAGGGAGGGAATGTCTTTAAGAGAAGACGCCGATTATAGCGGATCTTTTTCCAAAGAAAGCGCGAAATTGAGCCTCGTCAATGCCGAGGAATTCCTAACAAAAGCTGAGTCTCTTCTAGCATAATTTGACTCTTTTCCCCTGCTCACCGAGGACGTGGAGACACGGGCTCGCTGGCCGATATTCCATAATCCTCCAGCTATCGATAGGCTTTCAGCTGCTCTTGGGTAAAAAAGAAGTCACGAGCGAAGAGTTCCCAGAGCTGGTCTCCTAACTCCCAATACTTTTGCGTCACGGCCCGGGCGAAATTCCCGCTGTAAGATGTGAGAAACGCCTTTGCCGATTCTGGGTCTTTCTCATGCATGGCGAGGGCCGTTCTTTCGACGTTGGTCAGTTCGGCAAATGCCTGGTCCTCGCACTCTTTGAGGAGAGATTGAACAAGCTTTTGGGTCATCCCCCAATTGACAGCGGCGAGGCGGCTGACTCGACGGAAAGCCCATGATGCAGATTCAGTCGTGAATCCTTGCTGCCCGCTCACCTCGAAACTCGGCGGCAGTGCCGTGATCCCGCAGAATATCGGCATGCGTGCGCCGTGAGCCGGATTATCAAAGCCCAG
>JAPKZH010000312.1 GCA_026393905.1 Candidatus Aminicenantota bacterium | reverse complement strand
TATTTCGCTAAACCGGCCGGATCATAAAGGGCGATGTCGAGCCGCTGTTCTAAAAAAGGCCGGTCTGCGGCGGATGCAGCCTCCTGGAGAAAAACGAAGAGGATTGCTATGGGAACACGTTTCCCGCTTGCGGGGGATGCCTCTGGGCCCAGGGCGTCATCCAGTGCGCCTAAACGAAGGAGATGAAAATGATCGAATTTCTCGAAACCCGAGTGGACAAGTTCATCTTCAAAGTCGCCAAAGACCGTTACTACAGCCAAGAGGGCGTTTGGGCAAAGGGAGAAGACGGCCGCGTTCGTATCGGCCTTTCCGATTTCTTGCAGCAGCGCAGCGGAGACGTGACATTTGCTTGGACCAAGCCTCAGGGCACGATGCTGTCGGTCGGCGACGAAGCGGCCGTGATCGAAACCATCAAAGTCAATATCAGCCTGGCCTCTCCCGTGAGCGGAAAAATCGTTGAAGTGAACCCGGCCATGGAAACCGCGCCGGAAGCGATCAACAAAGATCCTTTCGGCGAAGGTTGGCTGGCCATGATCGAGCCCTCGGATTGGGAGATAGACCGAACCCGGCTGCTCGACCCGCAGGCCTATTTCAACTTGATGAAGGGGCAGGCCGAAGAGGAGGCCAA
Source organism: Candidatus Aminicenantota bacterium (assembly GCA_026393905.1). Taxonomy (GTDB): domain Bacteria; phylum Acidobacteriota; class Aminicenantia; order Aminicenantales; family UBA4085; genus JAPKZH01. Next base: position 15,601 of record JAPKZH010000312.1, on the reverse strand, counting down.
TAAGCCATGACAGATCCAAAACGAATCGCGATCGTGCCTTGCAGCGGCATCGGGAAGACATCCGGAACGGTGAGTCGCGAAGCCGCCTATGAAGTCACGGAGGACCTCCGCCCTGATCGTACCCGGATCATAGCGCTCTCCCTGCTGGTGTTGGGGGACGAGGCGGCGCGCGCCGCAGTGGTCGACAACCCGGCTATCACAATCGACGGCTGCAAGCTGGCCTGCGCGACGAAGGTCTGCCAAGTGAGGGCGGGCCGGGTGGCGCAGGTTTTCGACGTGATGGACACTTATCGTCGTAACCGCCAGCTCAAGTCGCAGGGGATTGCCGAACTGAATGAAGACGGAAAGAAGTTGGCCCACGCCCTCGCCGAGGAAATCTGCGAGGCAGTCGATCGCCTGACGGCTGCCAAGAAGGGAAAACAAGACAATGCCTAAGCTGCCGAAGAGGAAGGTTGGCATCATCGCCTGTTCCGGAGAAGAACTGCCGGAGGGAACTGTGACGCGCCTCGCGGCTTTGAGAGTTCTAGAACACCTGCGCCCCGAGGAAACGGTGACGATCTGTCTGCCGCTTTTTTTAGCCGGAGGCGAGGGGGAACGCGCCTTCACTCGCTTCTACCCGACCGTCGCCATCGACGGCTGCGAAAAACGCTGTGCTGCCCGCGGGACCGAAATGTATTCCGGAAAACCTGCCGCGAGCGTTGTCGTGTCCGACCTCATCGCCGAATGCGGCCTAGACTGGCCAGAAGGCAAGCGTCAGTTGAACGCAGCAGGGCAGCGGACCGTAGAGGCTACTGCCGCCAGAGTCGCGGAGCTTGTAGACGAGCTCCTGGAAAAGCGCCGGCCCCGGCGCTTTGGGACGTCCACCAAAAAGGAGCCGGGCCGATGAGCCGGACGGCGACCTACCACACAACCGTGACATGGAAAGGGGAACACTGGGGCCGTCTCGTCATGGGCAACGGCCCGGAGATGGATTTCTCTGCGCCGCCCGACTCACAAGGCCACCCCGGAGTCCTCACGCCCGAAGATGCCTTTGTCGCGGCGGCCAATACCTGTATTATGCTCATGTTCATCTGGGCCGCTGAGCGTTTCAAACTTAAGCTGCTTTCATATCAGTGCCGGGCGGAAGGCACGAAGCTCATCGAGCTGGACCGGACGGAAATTTTCACGCAGCTGCGCTTCCGGCCCATCCTTCGTATCTCGGCGGGCGAGGAAGACCCGGCAGTAGTCGAGGCCCGCGCCCGGCGCGCCCTAAAGTCGGCCCAGAAATACAGTTTGGTTGCCAATTCGGTTAAATCCGAGATCATCGTCGAACCGGCGATCGAAGTCGCGCCATGACCGCCTGTCTAAACGCCGGATCCCTGAATTGACAAACAGGGGATTTTTCATTATTGTTACGCTACCATGCCGCTGACCCTCAACCAAGCCCTGTTCCTGATCATCACCTTTGCCTTTGTCATCGCCGTCGTCTACCTGATCAGGCTGTTCGCCCAGCTCCGGAAAACGGCCGTCGAGGGAGAGAAAGCCCTGGCCGAGTTCCGTGAGCTGGCCAAAAGCCTCAACGAGCTGGACCTGCTGGTCAAAGCCAGGGTCGAAGACCTGGGCGACACGCTCGAAGCCGCAAAGAAGGCCGCCGTCAACCTCTCCGAAGCTTCATTTCTCATCACCTCGAAGATCATCCGGCCTTCCTCAAAGTATCTCCCGCTTGTTCTTCCCGTCGCCCGTTTTATCTGGCGGCATCTGAAAAAAAGAAAGGAGAGTAAAAATGGGGAATGACAAAAGCTCAGCCTTGGAAGTCGCCGTTTCCTTCTTGATCGGGGCCGCCACAGGCTTTGTCCTCGGCGTTCTCTTCGCCCCAGCCAGCGGAAAAGAAACGCGGAAAAAGATCCAGGAAGAAGTCAGCAAAACCGGCGAAAAAGCTAAGGAAAGCTTCGATAAAATCGCCAAGGAAGCTGAAAAGGGCATCAAGATCGTCAAAGAAAAAACCCAGGAAGGCATCGACGCGATCCGGGAATTCATCGATAAAAAAAGAGACGAATTCCAGAAAAAAGCCCCCGAGACCTTTCCTGAGGAAGAGGCAAAACGCTGATCGCAACTTCTTTGATTTCTTAAATTTATGAGCTTGAAACGCGTTTGAAAGACACGCGGAAGAGCCTCGCCAAAGCCGAAAAAACCAACGTCGTCTACTCGGACGCCGACCTGCCCGGTTTCCGGCCGGCCGAAAAGCTGGGCCGGCCCGGCGAATTTCCCTTCACCAGGGGAATCTATCCCACGATGTACCGCGGAAAACTCTGGACGATGCGTCAGTATGCGGGCTTCGGGACGGCCAAAGAATCGAACAAGCGGTACCGATTCCTGCTTTCTCAGGGCCAGACCGGGCTGAGCGTGGCCTTTGATCTTCCCACACAGTTAGGGCTTGACTCCGATGATCCGTTGGCCAGGGGCGAAGTCGGCAAAGTGGGAGTGGCCATCGATTCCATCGAAGACATGGATGCGCTTTTCGACCGCATCCCGCTCGATCGGGTCAGCGTCTCGATGACGATCAACGCGACCGCGGCCGTGATCCTGGCGATGTATCTCGCCACGGCCCAAAAAAGAGGAATTCCGTGGGAAGCGCTCTCCGGGACCATCCAAAACGATATTCTCAAAGAATACATCGCTCGGGGGACATACATTTTCCCGCTCGGGCCGTCTTTGAACATCACGACCGATATCATCGCCTTCTGCCAGGCCAACGTGCCTAAGTGGAATACGATGAGCATCAGCGGTTACCACATCCGCGAAGCCGGCGCCACGGCGGTGCAGGAGCTGGCGTTCACCTTGGCCGACGCCGTGACGTATGTCGACGCCATCATCCAATCCGGTCTCGATGTGGATGCTTTTGCCCCCCGCCTCTCCTTTTTCCTGGCCGCCCATAACGACCTCCTGGAAGAAGTCGCCAAATTCAGGGCCGCCCGGCGCATCTGGGCCAAGCTGATGCGGGAAAAATTCAAGGCCGGAAACCCCAACTCCTGGAAATTCAGGTTCCATACCCAGACCAGCGGCGCCACCTTGCTCGCCCAACAGCCGGAAAACAACGTGACTCGAGTCACCCTGCAAGCCCTGGCGGCCGTCCTCGGCGGGACGCAATCGCTGCATACAAATTCGCGCGACGCGGCCTTGGCGCTGCCCAGCCAGGAATCGGCACAGATCGCCCTCCGCACCCAGCAGATCATCGCCCACGAAAGCGGAGTGGCGGAGACGGTCGACCCTCTGGGCGGCGCCTATTTCGTCGAGACGTTGACAAACCGGATCGAAGCGGACGTGACGGCCTACTTGAACAAAATCGAGGAGATGGGCGGGATGCTCAAAGCCATCGAATCGGGGTTCATCCAGAAGGAGATCCAGGAAAGCTCTTATCGGTACCAGAAACAGATCGAGCTCAAAGAAAGGATCGTCGTCGGGCTCAATGATTACGTAAAAGAGGAAGAGCATCTGAACTTCAAGATTTACTATCCGCCCAAAACGCTGGAAAAAGCCCAGGCCGAACGGCTGCGCCGCCTCAAGAAAAAACGGCCTGCATCAACCGTCTCGACGCGGCTCAAAGAGCTCGAAAGGGCCATCCAGTCGGGCCAAAACCTTTTGCCCCCGATCATCGAAGCCGTCAAAGCCCGGGCCACACTGGGCGAGATCACCCGGATCCTGAAAGAGGCATTCGGGGAATACCGGGAAAATATCTCTATTTAGCTTTTGCCTGTTCGTGCTCGAGCAGCCACTTTTTTCTCCACAGACCGCCGCCATACCCGACCAGCTTTCCATCGCTGCCGATGATCCGGTGGCAGGGCACGATAATGCCGACCGGATTCAACCTGTTCGTATTCCCGACAGCCCGCACGGCCCTGGGGCATCCCGCGGCTTTCGCGATATCCCGATAAGAGGCGGTCTTCCCGAAGCCGACCTTCAACAACTCCCTCCAGACCCTATTCTGAAAGGCCGTCCCGCCCAGGCGGAGCCGGACCGAAAAATTTTGCCGTTTCCCCCGAAAATATTCATCCAATTGGCGGAGGCATGTTTTAAGAACGGGAGAGAGAGTGGTCTCGGCCTGCCCTTTCTTTTTTACAAAATTCACAGATAGAATTTCCTTTTGGGTCCCCGTAATTTCCAGAAGGCCGATCTCTGATCGATAATAAGCCCGGTAGATGTTTTCCATCGACGTCCGCTCCTCAGCAGTAACCTACCAGATTTTCCGGTTTTCAACAAGGATGCAAGGCAACTCCAATAATAGAATTTCAGAGAGGGGTTGGCATCGCCCCTGAGGCCCCCATAGCGGAGGGGGGCCCCGGACACTCTTGGAGGAGGACCCTTTTGCAGGTTCCCCCTCCAACGGGCGGCGGGAGTACCCGCCGGCCCTGCCACCCCTCCAAGGAGCATCCTCCCATGAATTCATCGCCAGATGCTCCTTGGAAAGGAGGCAGAGAGCGAAGCGAGCGTTGGAGGGAAACCCTGAATAAGGGTTTCCCTCCAAGAGTATCCGACGGGACTGGTTCCCCAGGGGGCCGGGGGGCGATGCCAACCCCTCTCTGAAATCACTCCATTTAAGAAGAGGCTTTCAAAAAGAGGCGTAAAATTGACTTTAAACACCTCTCGGTCTAAGATAAGCGCGTGGGTGTGAACAAATCCATCAAATTATTCGCGTCGGCCTCGGTCTTGCTCTTCCTGGCCTTGAGCACGGCCGCCATAGACCGAAGAACGGCCGCCGATATCGACCGGGAAATCGAAAAAATCAAGCCGGCCATGATCAAGATCCGGCGCTTCATGCATATGAATCCCCAGCTGGCCAACCGCGAGCAGGACACGGTCAAACTCATCAGCTCGAAGCTGGCGTCCCTGGGGATGGAGGTCAAAAACGGAATCGCCAGAACGGGAGTCGTCGGGATTCTCCGGGGCAGCCAGCAGGGAGCGACCGTGGCCGTCCGGGCCGACATCGACGCCGTGATGATCCAGGAATTGGCCGATGTCCCCTATAAATCGCTGAACCCCGGCATCATGCATGCCTGCGGCCACGATATCCATACGGCCGTTGTTCTCGGCACGGCGTTCGTCCTGAACACCCTCAAAGACCGGATCAAAGGAAACATCAAGTTCATTTTTCAGCCCGCCGAAGAAGGCCCCCCGGCGGGGGAAGAAGGAGGAGCCGCCCTGATGATCAAGGAAGGGGTCCTGGAAAACCCGCCCGTCGGCGCGATCTTCGGCTTCCATGTCTGGCCGGAAAACCTGGGCCAAGCCTTTATCGCGCCCGGGACGTTCCTGGCCAACTCGGATTCTTTCCGGATCACCATTAAAGGCAAGAGCGCTCACGGGGCACAACCTCAGGAGGGCGTGGATGCGGTCGTTCTGGCCTCGCAGACGGTGCTGGCCCTCCAATCCATCATCAGCCGTTCCGTGGACCCGACCGACCCGGCGCTCCTGACGATCGGAAAAATCGAAGGCGGGACGAAATCGGACATCATCGCCGAAAGGGTCCACCTGGAAGGCATCGTCCGAACCCTGAGCGATGCGAACAGAAAGAAAGTTTCCCGGCTGATGGAGAGCGTGATCAAGGACACCGTCCATTCATTCGGGGGCGACTATTCCTTTACTTTTGAGCAGAACATTCCCGCGGTCTACAACCATCCGGAGTTTTTCGAACTCATGCTCCCCTCTCTCAACGAGGCCCTGGCCGATAAAAAGGCCAGCCAGATCAAGCCTCAATTGATGGCCGACGACTTTGCCCTCTACAGCCAAAAGATCCCGGGCTTTTACTTCTTCCTGGGCGTAAAAAATCCTCGCCTCCCGTCCATGGCCCCTCTCCACAGCCCGTATTTCAACCCGGATGAAAGAAGCATCGGCATCGGCATCAAGATCATGTGCCACCTGCTCCTCGACGCTCTGGACCAGCAAAGCCGCCTTGAAAAGAACCGGCCGTAAGCTTATCATTGAGGGCTTATGGCGTTCCCCTTTCTCTTCCTGGCCGTAGCTCTCACGATCGGGATCTGGCTCTCCTCGACGTTTTCGCTGCCCCCCGGACCTCCTGCCCTTCTTCTCGCCGCCGGGCTCGCCTGCGCCTGGCTTTTCTTCGCCCTGAGAAAAAACGCGGCCAGCTTCATTTTCCTGTTGCTGGCGACGGCCGGGCTGGGAGCCGGCGTCTACTCGTCCTATGACGCTCGTTATGAGCGGAATCCCGTTCACCTTTTTCAACAAAGCGCCTACGCCGATTTTTACGGCACGCTCTACCGGTCTCCCTCGCCCGGCCTCGACCGGGACTATCTCTATTTGCGAGTCGAAAAAATCGTCTATCAAAACAAAGAAGAGCGGGCCCGGGGCAACTTGCGCGTCTCCGTCCCCCACTCGACCGAGTTTCCTTCACGCCTCGATCTTACGACCGGAGACGTCCTCAAGGTCTCGGCCCAGCTCATGCCCCTGAGGGAATACAGGAATTTCAACGAGCCCTTCTCCAAGCAGTTTCTCAAGAACCAGCTTCTCCACAACTTGGCTGCGACAAAAAGTCCGCTCCTCGTCGAAAAAATCAAGACCAACCGGGCCTACGTTCTTCTCCGCTGGATGTCTATCCTGCGCCAAAAATTCCAAAGGAGAATCGAACAGAATTTCGTCTCCGCGGAAACGCCGGGACAGATGTCTCTGGAAGGAGCCGTCTTCGAAGCCCTGGTCCTCGGAGAGCGAGGCCGGATGGACCCCGCGGCCACCCAGTCCCTCCAAAAAACCGGCCTCTTCCACCTTTTTGCCCTCTCCGGCGGCCACATCGCCATCATCTTTTTTCTGATGTTTACCCTTCTGAAATTCCTGCGCGTCCAGACGCGAGTTTCTTATGTCCTGCTGATCGTCCTTCTTATCTTTTATTCGCTTTTGGTCGAAGGCCGGGCCTCCTTTCTCCGGGCGACCATCATGTCCGTCGCCTTTCTCCTCGGAAAACTCTTCTGGAAGGACGTCCATCTCTTGAACACGATCTCCCTGAGCCTTTTTTTCCTCCTGCTGTTCAATCCTTTTCAGTTGTTCGATCTCGGCTTCCAGCTGACCTTCGCGGCCACGCTGGGGATCATCCTCTTTATGCCAAAAGTCATGAAGTTCCTGCCTCGGCTGCCGCTCAAGATCAGCGAGACTTTTGCCATGTCGCTGACCGCCCAAGCAGGCGTCTTTCCCTTGATCGCCGGCGCTTTTCATCGAATTATCTTTTCCGGCCTGGCCCTGAACATGATCGGCATTCCGCTGGTGGGGCTGATCATGGCCGTCGGCTATATCTTTCTGCCGGTATCCTTTTTGTCCGGAGGGATGGCCAAGCTCTTGGCCATCGCCATCGCCTTTCTCATCAAGGTCTTCATGCTCTCGACGCACCTTCTGGACGGGGTGCATTTTCTTTCCTACCGTATCCCGACGCCCCCTCTCCTCGTCGTGACTGGCTACTTTCTTTTTCTTCTCCTGTTCCTTCTTCCGGCTCGAGCCCGGAAAATCAAATGGTTTTCCGGCCTCGGGTTCGCCGCCTGCTTCTCGCTTCTCATTCTGTATCCATTCTCCTCGGCGGTCAAAAATTTCACGGTCACCTTTATCGATGTCGGGCAGGGAGATTCTATTCTCATCGAGTTTCCCGGCCGCAAGAAAATGCTGATCGACGGCGGAGGCCTGCCGGTCGGCACGTTCGACGTGGGGGAGAGCGTTGTCTCCCCGTTCCTCTGGAACAAGGGGATCAAAAGAATCGACATGCTCGTCCTGACCCATGCCCATCCCGACCATCTGAACGGCTTGACGGCTGTCGCCGGGAATTTCCGTATCGGCGAATTCTGGGAAGTGGGCAGTCCGCCCGAAGACGAAAAATATGCAGAGCTCAAGAAAAACCTGCTCGCAGTCCCCCAAAAAAGGGTCGTCGAGGGCTTCGTTTTCCGCGAGGGGCAAGTGACGATCGAGGCGCTTTTCCCGAAGTCCGACATTCCGCCGGTATTCCCTCCGGACAATGACCGGTCGCTCGTTCTCCGCATGTCTAGCGGAAAAACGTCCTTTCTGCTTCCCGCCGACATCGGGGTCGACGCCGAACAGGAGATCCTGGGAAAAGGCGCCGAACTCAAAAGCCAGGTCTTTAAATCGCCGCACCACGGGAGCCGCTCCTCCAGCTCCGCCCCTTTTCTCAAGAGCGTGGCGCCGGAAATCATCGTGATCTCCGTGGGGCGGGGAAACCTGTACGGCCTGCCCCATCCGGAAATCCTGGAGCGGTACAGGGAGAGCGGGGCCAAGATATGCCGGACAGACGTCGATGGAGCCGTCGAAATAGCCTCCGATGGCAGGAAACTCTCTGTTCGGACTGCCGCTCAGAAATATTAAAAGCGTTGTTGCGCCCTCCCCTTTGCTTGACGGGCAGCCGTAAGCATCTTCATTTGTGTGATTTTGATCGGTACCGGAATCGCCTCCGAGGCCCTCTAGCGGAGGGGGGGCCCCGGACACTCTTGGAGGAGGACCCTTTCACAGGGTCCTCCTCCAACGGGCGGCGGGAATACCCGCCGGCCCTGTCATCCCTCCAAGGAGCATCCTCCCATGAATTCATCGCCAAATGCTCCTTGGAAAGGAGGCAGAGAGCGAAGCGATCGTTGGAGGGAAACCCTGAATAACGGTTTCCCTCCAAGAGTATCCGACGGGACTGGTTCCCTAAGGGCGCGGAGGCGATTCCGGCACCGATCAAAATCACATATTTAGAAATGCTTCTCCCAGCCCTCAAAATTGACAAGTCGGGATCCTTGCGCTATTATTAAATGAGAGCGATGCGTATCAAAAAAATTCTGTGGACCGGCCTCCTTCCCTGCCTCCTGACGTCTGTACTCCTGTCCCAGACCGTGACGGACTTGGCCAAGAAAGAAAAGGAGCGCCGCGAGAGCCTCAAGGGGAAAAAGGCCGTTGTCGTCACCAATGCCGACCTGGCCAAAGTGAAAAAAAAGGCGGCCTACGCTGCGGCCGGGACAGAGGGTCAGACTCAAGGACAAGCCGCCGGCTCCGCAAGCTCGACAGCCAGCATGTCAAACGTTTCTCAGGCCGCGCCATCCCCCTCCCTGCCCGTCGGCGTCAGCGACCAGCAGACCCGGAGTTCCCAAGCGGCCTCGCAGGTCATGAATCAACAAGTCAAGACGCAACTCGAAGAGAAGTACAATAAAGCCAAGGAGTTCAGAGAATTGCTGGAGTTGAAGATGAACGCCCTCCAGCAGCAGTTTTTCAGCATGTCCGACGCGAAGTCAAAGGACCTTGTTCAGAAAGACATCTCCGAGACCTACGCCAAGCTCCTGGAAGCCCAGGAGGTAGAGAACAAAGCCAGGGAAGAGCTCGAAAAATTCCTGGGACAGTCGTTAAAAGATAAGCTTTCGCCGATCTGGATTAAATAAAAGCCCGCCGCGCCCTCAGCGGAAATAAATCAAAGAGACCTGGATGCCGAGTTCCCGCTCATCCTTGGAGTTGGGAATGACCTTGGCCGGGGCGAAGGTCTTGTCGGCGCTGACCGTCAGATAGAATTCGTCCTTGTCGCCCAGCATCTCTTTTTTGATGTTGTAGGACTTTTCAAACACGTTGTCCGTGGCGATAAACTCATCCAGGGTCAGGTCATTGATCTTGAACGTGATCTTCTGGTCTTTGACGGCCTCCAAATTCACGCCGCCCTTGATCACCAGGAGGGCATCCCGGTGCGGATTGTCGATCACGCACTTGGCTTCCTGGCCGGTCCATCTCCACTGCTTGAGGACAGCGTCCTGGTTGACCTCAAGGTCAAACCAGCCGCTCTCGTAGATCACCTCGGGAGTGCCGAGCGGCGGCGGGACAACCTTCAGCTTTTTGGACAGCACTTCGAGCTGGCCTTTTCCGCTTCGGTCATAGGGGTTGGCCAGGCCGACCGATAATCTGAGGGTCTCCTCCCCCTTGAATTGGGGGTCGAACTCATCGATAAAAGGAGGGATGTGGATCCGTCTCTTATACGTATATTCTTTGCCCTTCTCCCATTGAGACGTGGGAACATCGGGGACGTAATCATCCTGCAGGAGCATGTTTGTGTTGTGCCAGAAGTGGACAAAAACGTTGTAATCCCGGTCGAGTTTTCCAAAATCCTTGGTCGTTTTCCACTTGTATTCGACATCGGTGATCAGGTTGTCGGAGAGCGTGGGCTCGGTGAAGGTCACCGAGAGATCAACGCCTTTGACGGCCGTCTTTTTCTGGCATCCGACCGCGACCACGAGGACGGCCGACAATATGAGCAGCGTCCGGGCTATTCTTTTCATCTCATTCCTCCTAAAATCTTGATCATTGAGGGGCCTATTATAAAGAATCATCGGGAATTAGTAAAGAACGCCTCGCGCCGCATCGACGGAAGCATGCTGTGACAGAAACCATTATTTCAAGAGGACAAAAATTTTCTTGGAAAGCACCGACTGTATGATTTCAGAGAAGCGTTAGTATCGCCCCCAAGGCCCCCAAAACGAAGGTGGACTGCGGGATCGGGGACACTCACAGTGTGTGTCCCCGATCCCGGCTCCGACTGACCCGCTCAATAAAGAGCTTTGAAAAGGGAGGAAGCGACCATCGACCTATTGAATCCCCCTTGATTTCCAAGGGGGTAGGGGGATTAATACCGCTAAATTTGAATCCTGTGACCTTGAAAAAAATCTATTGGCAAACGCTACTCTCAGCATACTTGAGGGAAGCCTCTTTGAGGCCGGCGAGCATGTTTGAGCTTGGACATGAAAGAAGATACGCTGAAATGTGGATAAAGATTTTGCTCTCAGAAGACTCTCTGGGAAAACACAAGTTTTCGTGGGAAATATCTCTATAAAAAGTGATTTTAGAGAAGCGTGGGTATCGCCCCTGAAGCCCCCATAGCGGAGGGGGGCCCCTTCGTTTTTATGAAGGGGGGAACCGACGGGACTGGTTCCCCAGGGGGCGCAGAGGCGATACCCACGCTTCTCTAAAATCACATCCGCCCGGCTGCATTTGAAAGAACGTTTTTTCTATAGTATAGTCTTTGACAGATGAGAATTCTCCTGGCCGTCTATTCCCTTTTCTCCCGGTTTGTCTGCCGCATCAAAAGCGGACTCTATAGATGCGGAATTCTGCATGCCCATAGGGCACCCCTTCCAGTCGTCAGCATCGGAAATATCAGGCTGGGCGGAACCGAAAAAACGCCGCTGGCCATGGAGCTCATATCCTTTTTTTTAAACCTCGGCTTCAGGCCGGCCCTTGTCTCCAGGGGCTATAAGGGAAGATGGGAGAGAGAGGGGGGGGTGCTCTCGGACGGAAAGACGATTTTCGGAAGCTGGCAGGATTCCGGTGACGAGCCCTATATGGTCGCCCGGGCATTCCCGCAGGCCGGCGTCTTCATCGGGGCGGACCGCCTGGCCTCCTGTCAAAAAGCCAGGTCCCGGGGCTTCGACATCGTTGTTCTCGATGACGGCTTCCAGCATGTCCGGCTCCAGAGGGACCTGGATATCGTCCTTCATAGCGTCCGGGAACCGACAGCTCTACGTGAAGGTTTGGGCGCGCTTCAAAGAGCCCATTTTCTTCTGCTGAAGACGGGCGGCCCCGAAGCAAAGCGGCAGCGAATCCGGGCGGCCTATCCCGAGCTTCCGGTCTTTGACTATTCGGTCTCCGTGAAAGGGTTCAGCTCTCTGGGGAAGGACGAGATTTTTTCTACCGCGGATTGGCGGGGCAAAAAAGCCGTGGCTTTCTGCGGAATTGCCCGGCCGGAGAGGTTCTTCTCGCTCCTCGAGGAATGCGGCCTCGTCATCTCCGCTCGTTTCTCATTCCCCGATCACCATGCTTATCCGCGCCGGTCCCTGGAAAAAATCGTCAGGGCGGCCGAAGAACTCCGGCCGGAGGCGGTCGTTACGACGGAAAAAGATGCCGTAAAGCTCACTGCCCATCGGGACCAATTCGGACCGGCTCCGGTTGTCGTCCTGAAAATCGGGCTTGAGCTGCCGGAACCGTTTTTTGAAAGGATCCGTGCCGCCCTGCCTAAAACTCTTCGAGCGCAAATTTGAACCCTATGTCGAGCGATTTGATCGAATATATTGAGCACGGCGTTTTTAAATCTTTTGCCCTGGCCTTTGCCTGCCTGCCCCGGCCGCTCTGCCTGTCGATCGGAGCGGGCCTCGGCCGGATCGCCTTCCGCCTGGATAAAGGGCACCGGGCCATCGCCCTTTCCAACCTGGCCGTCGCCTTCGGGAAAGAGCTCGCGGAGCCCGAACGGGAAGCCCTGGCCCGCCGCGCCTTTGAGCACTTTGGCCGGACGATCGCCGACATCCTCAAGATCTCCGGCTACTCCAGAGGAAAAATTCTTGGGCTTATCCGGACAGAGGGAGCCGAGCATCTTAAAAAAGCCCTGGCCAAGGGCAAAGGCGTCCTCCTGTTCACGGCCCACTTCGGAAACTGGGAAATCGCGGCGGCAGCGCTCGCGGAAATCAATCCCATCCAGGTCATCGCCAGGCCCCTGGATAACCGGTTCCTGGAAAGAGAGCTGGCCAAGCTGCGGACGAAATTCGGGGCGGGGATCATCTCCAAATTCAAGGCCGGAAAACCCATCCTCCAGGCCCTCAAAAACAACGAGATCGTGGGCATTGTCATCGACCAGAACGTCCTCCGCAGCCAGGCCGTCTTTGTCGATTTTTTCGGCAAGCAGGCCGCCACGACTCCCGCCCTGGCGGCTTTTCACGTCCGGACCGGCGCTCCCCTTGTCCCGATGTTTTGCTATCCGGTAGGGATAAATCGCCATCTCGTCAAAATATTCGAGCCTTTCGAGCCCGCCCTGTCCGGACGCCGGGAACAGGATGTATTGAAAATCACCCAAATATGCACTAAGATGATTGAGCGTGAAATCAGGCAGAACCCCGGCCTCTGGCTCTGGGTTCACAGGCGCTGGAACACGCGGCCTATCGAGGAAGAAAGGACGCCATGAGAGCCCATAACCGAAAGCCGGAGGAACTCAGGCCGGTCAAGATCCATGCCGATTATCTCGATTTTGCCGACGGCTCGGCCCTGATCGAATTCGGCAGGACACGTGTCATGGCGGCGGCGACCATCGAGGAGAAGCTCCCGCCGTTCCTGAAAGGCAGCGGTTCGGGCTGGATCACGGCCGAATACTCCATGCTGCCCCGCTCCACCGAAAAACGGACGAACCGCGAGCGGAACCAGGGCTATCCCTCGGGCCGCAGCCAGGAGATCCAGCGCCTGATCGGCCGGACGCTGAGGGCCGTGACCGACCTCAAGCTCATCGGCGAAAGACAGATCATCCTGGACTGCGACGTCATCCAAGCGGACGGCGGGACGCGGGTGGCCTCCATCAACGCCGCCTGCGTGGCTCTGGCCCTGGCCCTCAAAAAAATGCTCGACGAAAAAGTGATCGACCGGATGCCTCTCCGCCACCTTGTCGCGGGGATCAGCGTGGGGATCGTCAAGGGCGAGCCCCTGCTCGACCTGGATTACAGCGAAGATTCCGCGGCCGAAACCGACATGAACGTTGTCCAGACGGACCGCGGCCAGCTCCTGGAAGTGCAGGCCACCGCCGAGAAAGAGCCGTTTTCCAGGAGCTCCCTGAATGCCCTTTTACGCCTGGCCGACATCGGCATCGCAGAAATCATCAAGGTCCAGAAAGAGGTTTTGAAAAGGAAAAGCCTTCTTTTCATGGCCTACGGTTAGGGCCGGCGCGTCGGGCTCGAGAGGATTCTAAGGAGATCAACCATGAACCGGATCTTGGTCACGGGCGGCGCGGGTTTCCTGGGCAGCCATCTCTGTGAATATCTTATAGGCAAAGGCTCGGATGTCGTCTGTATCGACAACTTTTTCTCGGGTCACAAGGACAATATCCGCCCGCTCCTCGTCCATCCCTATTTCGAGTCGATCCGGCATGACGTCATCCACCCGCTGTTCGTCGAAGTGGACCGGATCTACCATCTGGCCTGTCCGGCCTCGCCCATCCATTATCAGGTCAACCCGATCAAGACCGTGAAAACAAACGTCATGGGGACGATCAACATGCTCGGCCTGGCCAAGAGGATCAGGTGCCGGATCATGCTCGCCTCCACTTCCGAAGTCTATGGCGACGCCGAGGTCCATCCCCAGCCGGAGACTTATTGGGGGAATGTCAATCCGATCGGCGTCCGCAGCTGCTATGATGAAGGCAAGCGCGTCGCGGAAACCCTGATGATGGATTATCATCGCCAGAACAAGGTGGACATTAAAATCGTCCGCATCTTCAACACCTACGGCCCCCGCATGGCCGTCAACGACGGCCGCGTCGTCAGCAACTTCATCGTTCAGGCCCTGCGCGGCGAGCCGATCACAATTTATGGGGACGGCAGCCAGACCCGCTCCTTCTGCTATGTCTCGGACCTGACCGAAGGGCTGTACCGGATGATGGAGTCCGAGAACTTCATCGGTCCTGTCAACCTCGGAAACCCGGGCGAGTTCACCATCTCCGATCTGGCCGGTCTTGTCCTGAAGCTCACCAAGAGCAAATCGAAGATCGTCCATCAGGCCCTGCCCTCGGATGACCCAGTCCGCCGCCGGCCGGACATTGTCCTGGCCAAAGCGAAGCTGGGCTGGGAGCCGAAAGTCCCCCCTGGAAGAAGGCTTGTCTCGGACCATCGATTATTTCAAAGAGAGACTGGGACGCAACACATGATCAGTCAAGAGACCTTCAAAAAACTTTCTATCGTCATGCCCGTCTACAACGAAAAGGACACGGTCGAAAAGATCATCTCCAGGGTGATGAGCGTGGATGTCGGCCTCGAGAAAGAGCTTGTCATCGTGGATGACTTTTCCCAGGACGGGACGAGGGATATCCTGGCCAAGCTCAATGACCCCAGGATTAAAGTTTTTTTTCACCCCGAGAACCTGGGCAAAGGCTCGGCGCTCCAAACCGGTTTTTCCAAGGCCGCCGGCGATATCGTCCTCGTCCAGGATGCCGATCTGGAATACGACCCGGACGAGTACCCTGTTCTGCTCCATCCGATCCTGGACGGCCGGGCCGACGTCGTCTACGGGTCCAGGTTCCTGAGCGGGCCGCACAGGGTGCTCTTCTTCTGGCATTCGGTCGGAAACAAGCTGCTGACGACCTTTTCCAACATGCTCTCCAACCTGAACCTGACCGACATGGAGACTTGTTATAAAGTCTTTAAAAAATCGGTCTTGGACAGGATCAAACTCAAATCCAAGCGGTTCGGCTTCGAGCCCGAAGTGACCATCAAAATCTCCAAGATGAAGGTCCGCATCTATGAAGTTCCAATCTCCTATTCGGGACGCGACTACAGCGAAGGGAAGAAGATCGGCTGGAAAGACGGCTTCGCCGCCATATTTCATCTCATTCGGTATAAATTTTTCCGCTGAGCTTAAATATTGGCCAAGCGGCCCGAGTTTACTTGACTTTCGATTTTGGTGACTATAATATTTCTTTTTAATAAGTTAGGCCTTTCAGCCCTTTAATGGAACGCCTGATTTCGAGGAGGCAATCATGACGCTTGTTTCCTGGCTCATTTTGGCCGGCATCGTTATCGTCGTCCTGGCCCTGCTTTCCCTTCTCCTGTCCAAGCAATACAGGAAAGTCGGACCCAATGAAGCC
>JAPKZH010000424.1 GCA_026393905.1 Candidatus Aminicenantota bacterium | reverse complement strand
CGCCGCCCGCCGGGCCAGCCCGGGCTTGGGTTTGCGGCAGGCACAGTCCTTCCTGTATCGAGGGTTCGCGGAGAGTTCGTAGTGAGGGCAGAAGTAGACGCCGTCGACATGGACGCCGCGTCCGGAAAAATCAGCCTTCATTTTTTGGTGGATCTCCTCGAGGTCGGCTTCGGTGAGATAGCCCCGGCCGATCCCGGACTGGTTGGTGATGATCACGGCCAGGAATCCCGAGGCGTTGATCTTCGCCAGGGCTTCAAAGCTCGAAGGATAAATTTTGATCTGGCCGGAATTGTCCGGATAGCCGACATCCTCGTTGATGGTGCCGTCTCTGTCCAGGAAGATCGCTCTCTTTTTCATCCCAGGAATGCCGCGCAGGCTTGGAAGACTTCCTCCGGGCTGATGTGGGTCATGCATCTGTGATCGTAGGGACAGCTCCTGTACAGGCAAGGCCAGCAAGGGACGTCTTTCTTGAGGACCGTGGAAGGCTGGTGGAAAGGCCCCGTGATCTTGGGATCGGTGGGGCCGAAGATGGCGACGACCGGCACTCTCAGGGCATTGGCCATGTGCATCGGCCCGGAATCATTCGTGACGAAGAGCGAGGACTGGCTGATGACGCCCAAGAGCCGCCGGAGGCTGGTTTTCCCGGCCAGGCTTTTGGGCCTTGCCGGAAGAGCCGCGGCGATGGATTCGGCAAGCGCCGTTTCTTCAGGCGAGCCCGTTATCAGGATCTCCACGTTTTTCCGGCCTTGAAGCATTCCCGCCAGTTCGGCAAACCTTGCCGAGGGCCATCTTTTCGCCGGCCCGTAAGCGGCCCCGGGATTGAGGATGACCAGCGGCTTTTCGAGGTCGATGTCCAAGGCGGCCAGCTCTTTCCGGGCCTGGGCTGTCTCTTCCGCCGTCAGGCTGAGGCGGATCTCCGGCGAAACCGTTTGCAGGCCGAGGGATTCGAGCAGGCCGAGATAATAATGGACGTGGTGGGAGGCCACCAACGGTTCCTTCCAAAGGACGCCTTTGGATAAAAGAAGGCCGCGGCCGTCGCGGCGGTAGCCCCAGCGCTGGGGGATCCCGGCCAGGTAGAACAGCAGGGCCGAGGCGAACGAATTCGTCATGAGGAGCCCGATGTCAAACCGGGATTCCTTGATCTTTTCGGCGGTCGTCCGCAGAATTTTCAAATGATTGAGGCGGCCGAGGGGGATGATATTGGGCGGAGCTCCGTCCGAAACAAAGAGGTCGCTGACCCAGTCATTGGCCGCCAGCCAGATTTCCGCCTGGGGAAAATTTTTCTTCAGGCTTTCGATGGCCGGAAGGGCCAGGATGACATCCCCGATCCAGTTCGGGGTGCGGACGACGATCTTCATGGAATTATCTTCATCGCCGATCAGTCGGATGAAGGCTTTGTGTCGGGCTTGGCCGGACCGGACTTTTCGGCGGCCGGCTTCTCTTTGGGCTTGTCTTCTTTCTCGGGGCTGCTTTTCCTGGCATAGTCGGTGATGTAAAATCCGGAGCCTTTGAATTGAAAGGCGGGAGCGGAGATCAATTTATTCAGCAGGCCGCCGCATTTCGGGCATTTTTTCTTGGGCGGATCATTGACTTTTTGTATCTCCTCGATCCTGGCCTTACACTTGGTGCACTGGTACTCGTAAATCGGCATTTTTCAATCCTTTAAAGCTCTATTATATCAGAGGGCCGCCTTAATGAAAAGGATGGGGACGGGCTTTTAATGAAAGACGATGGCCTCGAAGACGGAAATCTCGGCGCCCTTTTTCCAGGCGTCCGCTTCGAGCCCGGCTTTAAGGCAGCCTTGGGCCAGGAACTCTTCACGGCTCCAGTTGTTCTCGACGGCGACCTGCGG
>JAPKZH010000112.1 GCA_026393905.1 Candidatus Aminicenantota bacterium | reverse complement strand
CTTGGCCAGCCTGTAATGATATTTGGGATGGATGAGGAAGTAAGATGGATTTTTGGGGTCAAAAGTGATCAGCCGTTCATATTCAGCGATGGCTTTGTCTAAATCCCCCATTTTTAAATAAGCTCTGGCCACGACATCTCTAAGAAACGGTGTGTTATAGAAGGTCCAATCGCTACGATAAAATACATGACGACCGAAATCCTGCCAACCCCAGCCTGTGTGTTCGAAAATATCTATTGCCTTTCGGGGAGATCCTTCGGCAAGCGCAATTTCTGACCTGAGCAAATTATAAGAGAAATCGTCCCATTCTTGTATCCCTCCCAACCTGCTCTTGGCTAATTCGACCTTCCCCTCTTTTAATTCTATGAATCCGAGAGCGAATTTGTAGCCAGCTTCATAATTGAGTCTGCGTGCCGGATCATTTTCAACATAAACGGCGAGCGAGGCATCATTATATTTTCGGCTCAGTTCAAAATCCTGCCTTTCATAACAGATCCATGATTTGAGCCTGTTGACAGAAGCCATCCATCCTTTATTGCCCGTGGCATCCGCCAAGTCTTCTGCTCTCTGAAGAAAGCCCATCGACTTTTCCAGGTCGCCAACCCACGAGCTGTAAAATCCTTTCCAAAAATAGCCAACAAGCTTAATACCCGAGGATGGTGCAACTTCAATATATTTATCCAGCCATCCTACGGCTTCAGGGTAATCTTCTTTTAAGGCATAAACGTATTGAAGACCAAATATCGAAGGGTAAAAATCCGGCTTGACCTCCAAAGCCTTTTTGTAAGTCGCTATAGCATCATCGAGTTTTATCATCCAAACATAAAATTCAGCCAAAGAATCGAGAGGGTTGGGTTTCCCGGGTAAAGCAGATATCTGTCTCTTTAAGTATTCAATAGCCTTCTCATAATCTCTATCATTTAGATAGCGCCAGGCCAATGCATTAAGAGCTGAAGAATAGTTGGGATCGAGGTTGAGGGCTTTATTGAGCTCCTCGATAGATTTTTTTCTATCTGGATAGCTGTCGCCAAGCAAAGTGTGGGCTTCTTTGTCTTTGGGATATTTATCTGCAATTTCTTGGATGATACGCAGATTTTTCTCCCAATTCTTTTCTATCAAAGAAGCATACCTGGCTTCAATCCATAGCCTTTCCACTTCTGTTGCCTTTTTGGAAAGATTCCAGGCCTTCTCAATAGCCCTGTCCCTGTCCTGCGGATTATTTAGATGATCGTACACATCAGAAAGCCCCAAGTAGGCTGTCGCAAAGGTCGGATCGAGTTCGACGGCTTTCTCATAAAATGGCCTGGCTTCAGCGTAGTCAAGATTAATATGCTCTTCTCTTCCCTTTAAATAGTAGTTATAGGCCTCTGGTGAACTGGTTGTCACATCGCGGACCTGTAATTTGGCGGCTTCAATTTTGCGCTCAGAAAGTCCAACGCTCTTGGCGATCTGGCGGCTTAGATCATCGACCTGGTTTTTAAAGATGCTGTCCGGGCTATCTCCTCTGGAATTCGTTGTGCCCAGCAATTTCTTTGTCCCAACGTCCAGGACTTTCGCGTCTGTGACGAAGGTATTGCCGGATTTGGAAACAAACCCGAGCACGATGACCTCGACGCCGTCCTTTTGACACAGCTCAAATCCGAGGTCTGAGTTAATGAACTCGGCATCTCCCTTCCCGACCTGTTTGAGAAGATCCCGGAGCCTTTCCCATGTTGTCACGTTGAAATATCCGGACTGTTCGAGGTTCGTGATTAAAAGATTCGGAATGACTTTGCTGAGATAATCATAGGCCTTGTCGCCCGTCTGGTTCTCAAAACTGATCACGGCGATGGATCGCTTCTGCACGGGAACGGGAGGTCCTCCTTTTTTAAGAAAGGCAAACCAGATGACTGCTGCAATGACGACTAACGCTATGACCACGGTAGGGATGAGCAATTTTTTCCGGCTGAAGGTTACGGTTATTGGCTTTGAGGTGACGGTCCTTCGTTTGGGAATGGGGCGCTCTGTGGTCGGGATGCCTTTTTCGATTTTTTCAAGGTCTGTTCGCATTTCATCGGCACTCTGATAGCGCTTCTCCCTGTCTTTCTCCAGGCATTTGAGGACCAGCCGGCTGAGGTCTTGGGGAATCTGGGCATTCAACGACTTGGGGTCTTTGGGGATTTCGCTTTTCTGTTTCACCCCGATGGTGAACGGCGTATCGCCTTCAAACGGCACCTGACCGGTCAGCATTTCATAAAGTATGATTCCCAGCGAATAAATGTCTGCGCGTTGGTCCGCTTCCTTTCCTTCGACCTGCTCCGGAGACATATACTCAGGCGTGCCGACACTTACCCCCTCGCCGGTTATTCCTTTGGTCTTCAGAGAGCGGGCAATGCCAAAATCCATAACCTTTGCATTGCCCTCCTTGTCCACCATGATATTGCTTGGCTTTAGATCGCGGTGGATAACTCCTATTTTATGCGCCTCTGCCAGGCCCTCACATATTTGCTTAGTTATGGAAATAGATTTGCTGATGGGGAGTTGCCCAAACCGCCTTATTGAGCTTTTGAGATCCTCGCCCGGGACATACTCCATCGTGATGAAATGGACGCCTTTCTCCTCCAAGAGTTCATACATCCGGCCTACATGCGGATGGCTGATCTTGCGGGCCAGTTTGAGCTCGTTGTGAAACCGCTCAAGCGTCCTTTTTTCTGAAGCAATCTCTGGCCTGATCAGTTTGAGGGCCACTTCCTCGTTCAGCTTCTTATCAACAGCTCGATAGATCCGGCCCATGCCACCATGGCCCAATTCCTCAATGATCTGGTATCGGCCAGCAAAGGTCGAGCCGGAGGTTAATTCTTCCCGGGGAGTCTCGAGGGTTTTGGTGCGAGAAATATCGACATCCCGAGAAGAAGGAAGCGGAGTCGCGCACTTTTTGCAAAATTGGGAATCGGAAGTGTTGTCCGTATCACATTTCGCGCACTTGATGGTCACTGCTGACCCCTTCTATTTGGGA
>JAPKZH010000179.1 GCA_026393905.1 Candidatus Aminicenantota bacterium | reverse complement strand
CCGACGCGGGTGGCAAAGTAAGATAGCTCATTCCAAGGCAGGAGATAGCCGCTAAAGCCGAAGGCTAGGAAGATGACCAGCAGCAAGAATCCCGTGATCCAGGTCAGCTCCCGGGGCCTGCGGTAAGCCTTGAGAAAATACGTGGAGAACATATGGACAAAGATGACGCCGACGAGGATATTAGCGGTCCAGCTGTGGACCGAGCGGATCAGCCAGCCGAATTTGACCTGGCTCATGATGAACTGGATGCTTTCATGGGCGCCGTCGATCGACGGCGTGTAGTAGAGGAGAAGAAGAATTCCCGTCATGATCTGGATGCCGGTCAGAAAGAGACAGATGCCGCCGAAATAGTACCAGAATGAGTAGGGGTGCTCGGGGACTTTCTTTTTTTTGGCGAAATCGAAGAGACCTTGGAGCTGAAAGCGATCGTCGAGATAAGCGAAGATATTCCGGCCGGCTTTTTTCATCCTATGCTTTCTTCGAGACAAAAATATCCTCGCCCGCGACGTCCACCTTGTAGGACTCCAGGGACGCGGGCGGGGGCCCGGAGATCACATTCCCGGCCAGGTCGAACCGGCCGTTATGGCAGGGGCAGAACATCGTCTCCGTGTCGCCCTGGTACGTGACCGTGCAGGTGAGATGGGTGCACACCGCCGAGAAGGCCAGGAGCTTGCCGTCCTGGGTGTTGATCAGGATGGCGGGCGATGAGCCGAATTTGAAGATCTTGGCCGAGTTCGGGGCCAGGTCGCCGACCTTGGCCGCCGCCACTTTTTTCTGGACGGCCTCGGCCTGCTTGGGCGGCAGAATGTACCGGATGACGGGGTAGAGGAATGAGGCCAGAGTGGCCAGGAGCGAGCCTCCAAAAAATCCGTTAATGAAGGTCCGTCTGTTCATTGTTCGAAGGTGTTCCTAAAGATTTAATTTTTTTCAGGGCTCTTGTCAAGAAGTCTTCCATAAAGGCATGGTTGTGGATCCCCAGGCTTCCGTCCTGCTCGATGGCCGTCAGCGCGGATTGGACGGCGGACGCCTGGGATTTCTGCTCGTCTGTGAGGGCCGCTTTCCGGGCGTCGCCCAGGGCGGCCCTCAAATTTTGGGCTAGCGTCTTGATGGAGTCGCGCCATTCCTGGAATTTTTTCCGGTAGCTTTCTTCCCCGTGGCATTCCACGCAGGAATCCGCCCCGGGCCGGACAACCTGTTTCTGCTTGTTCAGGTGGCAGGCGGCGCAGTCCGTCTCTGCTTCGGCCATGATGTCTTTCGGGATTTTCATATCGGCCAGCGTGCCGCCCTGATAAAATATCTTTTGTGTTTCATGGCAGCTCGCGCAGTCCTTCTTGGCGTCCTTGTGATGGCAGGCGGCGCAAGTGCTTTTTGACCCGATGAATTCCCCGTGTTTCTTGGCGTTGGAATGGCAGGTCGCGCAGGCCAAGTTCTGGATAAGGACGTGGCTTTTGTGAGGGAAGCTCAGACCGAAGACCGGGGATTTGATCTCCTCGATCCCGGAATGGCAGCTCAAGCAGGCGTTCTGGGCATTCTGGGGTCGGAAAGAGGTCCGGTCGGGCTTATAGGAAGACCCGGCCAGGAGGAGGGCCTCTTCGATCTTGTCCAAGGAAACCGAGAGCAGTTCTTGGGAGTAATTCATGTTGTGAACGCTCTTGCCCCTCTCGACGACATCGATATTGAAAACGGCTTCTTCGAGAAGGCTTTCGGCTTTTGTCCGGCCGTCGCTCCGGCTCTGCCGGACTTCCTGGGCCGCCTGTTGATAGACGGCGTTGATCATCTGGAGCTTCTTCCGGGTGGACGTCTCCCAGGCTTTGAGGATCCTGGCAAACCCGGCGCCGTGGCAGGACTAACAGGCTTTGTCTTTCGAGATTGATGTTTCGCTTTTGACCAGACGGCCGCCGGTCTCTTCGTGGAACATATGGCATCCC
>JAPKZH010000227.1 GCA_026393905.1 Candidatus Aminicenantota bacterium | reverse complement strand
CTTGCAGGTTGTACCCTTCCAGAATATTGAGAATCTGAGTTTCGGCGATACCTCCCGAGCTGGGGAGTGGCATCGTGAACACATCCCAGTCCCGGTACGTGCTGTGATCGGGCCGGCGCTCGATGGCCCGATAGTTTTTCAGATCCTCCATGGTCATAATGCCGCCATATTGACGGATGGCGGCGATGATCAGTTCGGCGGTTTTCCCGCTGTAGAACTCGGCTTCGCCGTTTTTCTGGATCCGCTTTAACGTGTCGGCCAGATCGGGTTGTTTCCAGATCTCACCGGTTTCATAGACCGTCCCGTCACTTTTAAGAAAAAAACGAGTCGAGGAGGGGTATTTTAGAAAATACTGTCGGGACTCGACCATTTCCTTGTGCAGGCTGGCACTGACCGGGAATCCTTTTTCGGCCAGGCGCACTGCCGGATCGATTAACTTCGCCCAGGGTTGACTGCCGTATTTGCGATGGGCTAGAGCAAGCCCGGCCACGGTGCCGGGAATTCCGATGGCCAAGGGGCTGTCGGTAACATGCAGACCCTCCACCGGGGATTTCCTCCAGTCTTTGCCCGCTTCATCGAGGAATATGCCGGGGGTCACAGCGGCAGGTGCTTTCAGACGGAAATCGATGGCTGCCACCTGACCGTCGCTCCCATGATAGAGAAGAAACCCCTCGCCGCCGATATTGCCGCACGAGGGATATATCACGGCCAAAACAAATGCCGTCGTGATGGCCGCATCGATCGCATTCCCGCCTTTTTTTAGAATTTGGAGGCCCGCCTCCGAGGCCAAACCTTGTGTGCTTACCACCATCCCGTTTTTTGCCTCTTTAGGAATCAGGGCCTGGCTAAGGAGAGGCGGTCCGGAAAGGCCAATAAGCAGCACCAACAGAAAGAAGATTAATAGCTTATTCATCGTCATGATTCCTTTAGTTCCCCATAATCCTCTTAATAACATACCGGAGGGGAGAACAAAAGGTTACAATTGCCGAATCGCGGGCTCGGTTTCCTGGAGTGGGGACCGTTTATGAGGTCAACCTATTGAGTCGTATCGACGTATTTATAATAAAGGTCGTGTTCTCAGTCTGGTGCGATAGAACAAAGGAGAAGTGCCGTGAAGCAAAGGACTCGTTGGGCCCTTTCTGTTGCCACGCTGTGCCTGATTTCATTATCGCTTGCGGCGCAGGAGGCGGAGGTTGATATCTCCGCTTGCCGGGGCATATACACAGTTTTGAAGGCCATGCGCGACGGCGCGCCAAAGGAGCAAGTATCGAGCATGCTTGAGACGCTGCTCGACACTCGGCCATATCAGGTGATGTTCAAGCACTACAACCGCTCCTGGCGGCCCAATCATCTTCCCAAGCCCGTTTTCAAGCGAATGATCTTGAGCCTGCAATTTGCGGAAGAGTACTCCGCCGGAGAGAACGAGCGGGCAGACACCATGCGAGCCCGATGGACAAAATACTACCCGAATCTATCGCCGTATGAAAAGCAATTGCGCCAATTGGAGGGCGCGAATCTGTCGAAGCTCATCAACGATGCTGTGCGCTTTGCCCAGGAGTGGCTTCCTCCTGAGTGGAAGATCCCGAAATTCTACTTTCCCGTAATCCCCAACGGCGGGAGCCCGGCATTCGCCCTCGAAAACACCCAAGGATACGATTTTCTCCAACTCGCGCAGGGGACGATTGGCGAGATTGACTTGAACTGGCTCGCGGGGACGGTGTCCCACGAATCCCATCATCTGGGAATGCGATCGACCATGCCAGGCTCGCTGTCGGCGGCGGACGCGATGGCGTTTCGGGTGGTTAGCCTATGCGTGGCTGAGGGTGTGGCGACGTACTTCATCAGCGGCCCGCCGCCGGGACGAGCTCCCGCGTTCAAGGGGACGTCTTTCCACGTCTTCACGGGAGAACTGGCAAAAGCGTGGAATGATCAGGTCTCCGCGGAGGAGGAGATTCTGCAGCATCAGACCATGTTGTTGGATAAGGCTATGGCCGGCCTGCTCACGGAGGAAGCGTTCAATGCCGAATTGCGGGAGTACTGGCTCAACGGTGTGGTCGGCCGCGCCTACACTCTGGGCGCGGAGATGTTTGGGGCAATTTACACGGCATTCGGCAAAGAGGGAGTCTTCGCCGCCATCCAGAATCCGCGACGGCTATTCGAGTTGTACAATGCGGCGATCGATGCCAAGCCCGAAGCGCTCAAGCGCTGCGTGCGGGTTCCGGATAAGGCGGTGAAGCAGGCGCTGGCGATCGGGAGAAGCGTCCCTCTTGCTCGGGGAGCGCTTCCCCTCAGGACCCAGCGCGCAGGGACACAGAAAGGAAAGAGAGATGTTCACGGCTGAATTCGGCATCCATCAGCCTCTCTCCCATGCTACGTTTGATTTCATTACGCTCGATGATTGGGACAAACAGGCAACCGTTTCGACCATGATCTTTCGTCCCGACGGCATTCCGGTCAAAGGCGCTTGCCAAAAAATATTGTCACGTTTTTGGTCTTTTCGACGTATTAATGATTGTAGAAGGTTAGCTGGCTTGTGTTTGCATGTCTAGAAGGAGATACTAATGCCGCAGCGTTCGCGAATAAGGAGAATACGACGATGCGCAAATCCGTGGCCGCAACCCTTTTGATACTCGGGGCTCTGGCGTTCGGCTTCGCCCAGGGGGAAAAGCCCCAGTCCGCCGACAAGATCCTGAACGCGGGGATCGATACGGCGAAGTCCTCCGGGAAGACGGTCTTCCTGATCTTCCACGCCTCCTGGTGCGGCTGGTGCAAGAAGCTGGACAAGGCCCTCGAGGACCCGGCCCTAAAGTCCATCATCGGCGACAGCTTCGTCGTCACGCATCTCGACGTGATGGAGAACGCCAAGGACAAGATCGAAACCCTCGAAAATCCGGGCGGTCGGGAGATCATGGCCAAGCTGGGCGGCGAGAAGTCGGGCCTCCCGTTCTACGCTTTCCTCGACGCGACCGGCCAGAAGATCGCCGATTCCAACGTCATGCCCGGCAATGCGAACATCGGCTACCCGAGTACACCCGAGGAGATGGCGGCGTTCGAGACGCTGCTCAAGTCGACGGCCAGGAAAATGAGCGACGCGCAGCGCGCGACCGTCTTGGATTACATCCTGAAGAACAAATAAAATTCCGCTTTCTATGGAGGCAGAGCATGAAAATCCTGCTTGGCTTTTGGAGAATATATTTAATTCTTGCTTTATTTGCCCCGATTTTTTTACGCTCACAAGATTCATATAAGGATACATACGTTGTCTACTATTTCGGGGCGACGAACTGCGGATATTGTAATATTCCCGCCAATATTGAAAAAATAAAGCAAATCAGGAATGAATTTTTTAAAAGATACCCGGATTTTAACACCAAATATGTTTTTGTCTGTATGGATAGAAATATCAAGGAAGGGCTCGAATTTATAAAAAAATACGGATATTGGGATGAGGTATCAATCGGCAGTTTTTACAACAACGAATTAGCCTTGAACTTTTTAAACACGACAAAAATTCCGGGAGTTCCCCACGTTATGGTTTATAAAGACACCTATAGGAAAATAGAACAATTCTCAGTCCCGGTTATCAAAGAAAGGAAATTGCTCATCGATTTGGTTGGAGGCACACAGATAGGAGATTGGATGAGCAAGGGATATCCGTTAGAGTTAAAGTAGAGAGAAATTTAGGGCGCCTTTCGATTTGATAGGCGGAGGCTGAGCCCGAGTATCGCGTCGGCAGTAAACATATAGATGGAAATGTTCACCCGAGGCGAAGTCATATATTGGATTTGCGAGATCATGCCTTTTTCCGATAGAATTCTGCTGCTTAGATGGGCGGCAGTAGACGTTTGAATTAACCTGGAGGCTTTTCTATGGAAAGGATAAAAACGGTTGCTCTTGTGGCACACGATAATCGAAAACCCGACCTCGGAGAGTGGGTCGAGTTCAACTATCGGACCTTGGTTCGGCATAAATTGGTATGCACTGGGACCACGGGCCGCTTGGTAGAGGAAATCATCAGCCGAAAATTTGAACGTGATCATATAAAAAAAGAGGCTTTTGAAATCACCAAATTGAAGTCAGGTCCGCTAGGAGGGGATCAGCAGCTCGGGGGAATGATT
>JAPKZH010000604.1 GCA_026393905.1 Candidatus Aminicenantota bacterium | reverse complement strand
CGCCGCGAGATCGAGCACGACTTTTTGGTCGATCAGCTTGTCAAGCAGACGGGCGGGTCGGTCGGCCGCCTCGGCTTTTTCTTCGATCTCATAAAGGCCGAACCTGTCGACCAACCGGAGATCCGTGAGTGTGATGACCTGCTTGTTGACGACGGCTACGATGCAGTCCACGACTTGAGACTGGCTTCGAGTCGGACCGGGGACCGTGAACAGCAAAATTCCCACGGCCGAGAGCCCGGCGAGAATCGTCCATGTCTTCATGATCATTCAAAAAAAATTAAATGGGAAATATCCCCATCCCTCCCTTTGATCAAGGGGGGCGAAGGAGGTTTTTTTTCGTGGCGCGCGGGCGAAATGCTTCTCTCTTTCATTTGTCTAGAAAATATTCCCGATGGTGATAAAGACCAGCAGCTGAGCTCGCCCTTGGGGTGGGTTCAAGTTCCAGCCGAAGTCGAGCCGGACCGGCCCGAGAGGCGTGCGGTAGCGGATGCCCATGCCCAGCGCGTCTTCCAGTCGGCCAAGGCGGAAATCGCTTCTCCGGTAAAAAATGTTCCCCTTGTCATAAAAAACGGCCCCGGAAAGATTGGGCAGGCTGGGAAACAAGGGAAAGCGGAGCTCAAAATTAGCGATCAAGATGGCCTTCCCGCCGACCGGCATCTGCGAATTCGGGTCAAGGGGGCCGAGCCGGTCGAAGGACTGGCCGCGGAAGGAGTTGCTTCCCCCACCGAAGAATCTCTCATGGATGGGCATCCGTCCCATGCCCAGGCCAAAACGGGCGGTGAAGCTGAAATTCATCCGGGTGAAGATCGGATAAAATTGCTGGTATTTGACGAAGCTTTTCAAATAATCCGATTCCACTTTGAACAAGGGATAGGCCCATTCCGCCACAATGCTCAGGAAAGAGCCACGCTCCGGGTTGAACATGTCGTCGCGGCGGTCCCAGATCAGGCTTTCCGAAAGGGAGGTCGTGGAGAACGGAAAAAACTGCCGGTCGACCTCGGACTCCGCGATTTCCAGAAAATAGAGCGTCGTGCTCGCCCAGCGCAGCGTGGTCAGCGAGACCCATCCTTTGCCCAGGGATTTGATGCCGGTGAAGCTCGTCCCTCTCTGGTCATAGCCGTAGCTCACGCGCTCTTCCCGCTCCAGCCAGGCATTGAGCGCGGTCTGGACGGAAAGGCCAAAAAAGTAGGGCTGTTCCCAGGAGACCACCGCGCGCTTTTCCTTCAGGCTGAATTGGGTGACGAAGCTGAGCTGGGAGGCGGTGCCGAAAATATTGCTACGGATAAACTCGATTGTCCCCCGCGGGCTGAGCTCGTTCTCCCAAATCTCCGCGTTCTGGGGAGCGTTCTTCGTCTCCAAACCCACCCCCAGGCTGATATAGTTCCGCTCGCCTTCCCTCAAGTTGATGATGAGGTTTTCCGCATCCTCAGAAACGGCGATCTCTTCGAGCTTGACCTCGGAGAAGACGCCTAATTTTTCCAGGTTTCTTCTCGTCTCCAGGATCCTGTCCGAATACGCCCAATCCCCCTCCTGGACCCGGAGCTCTCTCAAGATGGCACTTTTTCGGGTCACGACGTTCCCGGTGATGGCGATTTTATCGATTCGGACTTTCCGTCCTTCCTGGATATCGAAACCCACCGCAAAAAGGTTTTCGCCGGCTTTTGTCACCTGGGCCAAGACTTTTGTCCCCCGCACTCCCTGGTTGAGATAATAATTTTCCAACCGTTCGATGTCTTTCCGGACGTCCGGCTGGAAATAGGGACCGCCGCCGGCGCTCGTCATCAGGGACAGAAGCGTTTGGGGGCTGAACAGCGACGATCCATGGAGGGTCACCCGATCGATTTTCTGTTGGCTTCCCTCTTCGATGTTGAAAATGGCCGTCATGTAACCGTCGATGAGCTTGAAATTCAAATCGACTTGGGTGTCCTTGAATCCTTTTGACTCGTAGAGCTGTTCGATCTGCCGGGGCATCTCAAAAACCTTTTCTCCGGCGATGCCGCCCAGAAACGGGATGTCCGGTCCGATTCCCAGCTCAGCCTTCATCTCGGCCGGAGTGAAATAACGAAGGCCCTCGAAGGCCGGCCCGAAAATCCGGTATTTTTTGCCGGTGTTGACTTCATGGATGACACGGATCTCGTTGGGCGCCTTCTCGATCGAGGATTTGGCCGTGGCGAAGATGTACCCCTCGCTCCTGAGGGCGGAAAGGACCTTGGCTTCGGATTGGAGGAGTCCCCACTCCTCAAAAATCTTCTCCTCCCAGATCGGCCGGACCAGTCCTTCCGCGACTTTGGCGCCTTTGATGGTGATGATGATCCGCTCGTTGGGAATCACCTTGATGGACAGGCCCACACTTTGGCTTTCCTCATGAAAGACCGGGTCGGCCAGGTTGACTTCCGCCCGCGGATATCCAGCCGAAAGAAAATAGTCCTTGAGCCGGACAAGGTCCTCATCCACCAGCCGCGGGATGTAGGGCAGTCCTTCGCGGCTCATGATTTTTTTCTTGAGATCCGCCGGCGCAACGAGCGGCTCTCCAGGGAAATCGATGCTTTGGATGACATAACGAGAACCGGGCTCAATCTCAAAGACAACGTCCACAAACGGCTGATTCGGGTCTTTTCCGGCCTGGGCCTTGACCTTTGAGTTCAAATAGCCTTCCTTTTTCAAGGCTTCGACCAGCTCCCCTTCTGCCCGGCTCATCCGGTCTTCGGAATAAAAACCCTCCGGTCGCAAGGAAAACAAGCTGTCTCTCAGGGTTCTTTGGGACAGGCCCTTTTCTCCGCGAAAGGCGACCTTGCGGGTGATCAGTTTTCGAGTCAAGAGAAACGTCAGCCGGACCTCAGTCTGCCCTTCTTTAAGGACCTGGATGTCGGAGAAAAGCCCTGTTTTATAAACCTGCTTGATCGTGCTATCGATTTTTTTTAAAGAATAGGGCTCCCCGGACGAAATGGGAATCAAAGCGGCGATCTCGGGTCCGGCCGCCGCTCCGTCAACCTGGACCGAAATGCTGCCGATCGGGGGAGGAGGATCCTCGGCGGGCCGTCCGGCAGAGAGGCCCGTCACGGCTGCCAGCAGGAGGGCCGGAAGCAGGGCCCTAAAACCTTTTTCTAATCTTGGCATCGAAGCTTAAGCGTCCTCGCTCGTCTCGCATCCCGACCAAAGAGAAGTTGTCCCGGAACTCCCATTCCAGGCGGACGATTTCTTCCCTTTGCGTCGTCAGGTTGGTCGAATAGAGGAGGATGATGTTTCTCGAGATTTTCTTGCCCACGGTCAGCCGGGCCGTCATTTCCGTTGAAGCGCCCAGGACGAAAGGATCGATCCGGAAGCGGTCGAGGCTGAACAGCTTTTCGGCCCGTTTCTTGGCCTCTTCCGCAATCTGGAACGACAACAGCGATCCGGTGCTGAGTTGGGAGCTCGTGTCATAAGAATATGTCCGTTTGAAGGACTCGCCCAAAGCCAGGAGGGCCAGGACATCTTCCGGAGGCAAGGGCGGGGATGAGGCGAATTCAGGCCGAAGATGGTCCACCAGCCCGGTCAAGGAAAACGTGACTCGGTAGTCCTTGAGAAAAGTCTCGCCGCGGAAATCCAGGTAAGGCTCGACCGTGGTCGGGTTGAAAAAGCTCAGCTTGGCCCTCAAGACCCTGAATTTTCTGTCCTGGAAGTACACGTCTCCCCTCAATCCTTCTATATCGCCGAGGACGATCGGGGAGCCGGCGTTCCCGGCAATGGTCAGGTCAAACCGCCCCTGGATCCTGCCGAGGGCGTTCTCGACCACGGCGCTATCGTCCGCCCGAAGGCGGATGTCCAAAGTCATGTCATCGAAGATGCTCGGTTCTTTTTTCGCCTCGATGTACGGCGACGAGGAAAAGCTAAATTTTTCGTCAAGCTCCCTGCGCCAGGACAGCTGCTTGATGAGGAACTCTCCCGAGAGCGCGAAACGGTTCTCGTCGCGAAGGAGCCGCAGCGAGCCGTCGGCCAAGGCGCGGGTCCGTTCCAAAAGCGAAAGGACCATATCCTTGCCCTCGGCGCGGAGGTCCACAAACTCCAGCCCGCCTTTGCCGATCCGGATCTCTCCCGATCCGAAAACGTTGCCGCCTCCGAGCTTGGCCTGGAGGGAGCGGACCGAAACTTTGTTGTTCTGGATGAAAACGAGGCCCGTGTAATCCGTCAGGGCCTGAGCGAAGTCCGGGAAAGGAAAAAGCGGGCCCTTGAAATCGATCACGCCGCTGAGCTGGGTGGAGGGTTTAGGTCCTTTGATCTCGGCCAGAAAATTCGCCTCGCCCTTCACGCCTTTCCAGGGCAAGAACAGGTCGAAGTTGGACAGCCGGCCTTTGAGGTTGAGCGAATAAGATTTATCTGTTTGAGGATACGTGAAAGTCAGCGAAAAATCGTTGTCTCCCGGCTCGAGCCGCCCGTCGAGCTTGACATTCAGCCTGTCGTCGATATAGCTGAGCTCGATGTCTCCGGCCGCGCCCGCGCGCTCAAAGGAGGCCGCCTGCAGGTCTTTGAGGTCAAACTTTCCCTTGGCGACATCCCGGCTGAAGAGCCCCTTGCCCTTGAGGCCGAAGGCCAATTGGCCTTTGACAGAAGGATTGAGGGAAGAGAGGTTCACGTTCTCCGCCGTCAAATCGATGTCGAAATCTCTATTTTTGAGGCCGACCAGGAAAGAGCCTTTCGCTTTTCCCCCGTAGAGCGAGGCGGCAATCTCGGGAAAAGCCAGCGTCTTCGATTCATCCGTCCAGATCAACCTACCCTTGACATCCTGAAGGTCCTGGCCGGCCAGGTTGACTCGAGGCGCCGCAAAATCTCCCTGGACCAGGAGGTTTTGGCCTTTTATCGTGACTTCTATGTCGCCGGAAGCGCGGCCCTCGAGCGGGATGTCGAGGTCGAGAGGCGGAAGGATTTTTTCGACCAGGCCTCCGTCCAGATGGATTTTCACGTTCAGGTCCTTTGGCCTGGAGACCAGCCGGAGATCTCCTTTCATGCCCGGATCGTTGATCTTAAACAACCCCGACAGCTCGCCTTTGGCGATCTCGACCAGGCCGCTCACGGACCCGACCTCGAATTTGTCAAACCCGCCCGGTGCCATGGAAAAATCGGCCTTGATCTGGGGAGAAGCATACTCCCCGAGAATTTTTATCTCCGCTGTCCCCTGTCCCCGGATCTCCGGAAAATCGAACTTCTCTTTCAAGATCATGGACGTGAACTCGCGGCCCTGCTTGACATCGGCGACATCGCTTTGGATAGCCACTTTGACGTCTTTCCCGATTTCAATCGCCCCGTCCACATTCATCACGGCGAAGCTCGATTCGAGTTTCTGGGATGTGAAGGAAATCTTTTTTTTGCCGTCCCAGTTAAAATCCACGATGCCGCGGAAGCCAAACCTGTCGGGAGCGGCGGTCAAAAGGTCGTCGTTGAACTGGGCCAGAGCGTGGAGTCGTCCCTTCTCGACGGTAAAATTCCCCGTCACCGGCGAACTCACCGGCCAGGGCAGTCGAACATACTCGATGATCGGGTCTAAATGAAAATCCCTGGCTTTGCCTTCGACCTTGCCTTCCTTGAAGGTGATATCCATATATTCTTTGGGAGCCGCCCTCTTCTGCATCACCAGCGCCACTCTCCCGCCCGCCTGCCCGCCGATAGCCACCTTGCCTTCCACATTTCCTAGAGCGATCGTATTTAAAACAAGGTCGCCGCTGGCCAGATCCGCCCGGAAGGCCATCTCTCCCTTTTTCAGAATCAGGGTGCCCTTCCCATCAACGGTCCCTATCCAGTCGAACGGGAGGTCGAAGATATCCTGAATCAGGCTCGTCTGGCCATGAAGAGAGGCCTGGATTTCGAATTCGGGCTGTTCGGGATTGGATAAGACGCCTTTGCCCTTTATGATGAACTCGGGGCCGAAGGCCCGAATTCTGTTGATGGCAATCGTGTTTCCTTTTCCTTCAAGAGAAACGCTGGCCTTCCCAGTCAGGGGATAATCCAGGGAATCAAGCAGCAGGGAATTTTCATCCGATTCGGCTCGCAGGACCAGACGGTCCTGGGCCTGCCGGAAAAAAGCTTTGATCCGATAGGAAGTAAAGCTTGTCTTTTCTCCCCAGTAATAGAACTCCCCGTCTCGGATAAAGCCGTTTTCTATGGAAATCGGGAGGGGAAATTTCAAGGCGACTTTCTGCTTCTGGTCCGGGCGGGGATTCTCGTAAATCCGCAAAACCGGGCGCTCGATGAAAACCCGGAGGGGCCTATCCCTCTTCAGCAGCGAGAGAAACGGGATCTGGATGACGACTTGCTCCGCGGAAAAAAACGGCGACGCCGAAACCGTCCGGACATCCTCCAGGACGATGGCGGGCGGAATGACGGTCAGACGGAGGCGGGTATAATGGAGCGTGGCTTCGATTTTTTTCCTGACCTGATGGAGGATCAGGTTCTTCAAGACGATCGCGCCGCCGAGCAGAAGAAGGACCAGGAGCGAAAAGGCGATCAGGGATTTCAGCCTTTTAATTCTCATCTTCAAAATTTGGGCGAGTCTCCCTCACTCTAAATATACCAAAAAAATTCGGGGACATGTACCGAATTTTTAAAACATGATCAAAACCCTAAATATGAGATATTAACCCCACTACCCGCTCGGCCAATCAAGGTGGTAATAAAAAGGTTGGTACGTGTCCCCAGAATTTTTAATCCGGCCAGAATCGAATGAAGCGGTAAAGGCGGGAATGGAAGAAAATCCTGAGAAAAGCGAAGACGACGAGGCCAAGGGATAAGTAAAGGGGAAGATACTTTTCCCGTCGCCCGAGAAAGTCTGCGACCTTTGGCTTGGTCTTCAGAAGCACCCGGACGCCGACCAGCGTCAAGAGCAAATAGGCAGGAAAAATATAGCGGTCGGCCTTCCGGTCCGACAGGGAAAAGAACAAGACGATGCCGAGCGCGCTAATCAGGAGAAAGCACAGAAAGGGATCCTTAAATAGCCCGGGCTTCTCTTTCTTCGACCTCCAGATTCCATAAAAAAGGAACAGCACCCAGGGAGAAGAAAACCAGAGGGCCCGGGCGCTATACCAGAGGAGGCTATAAATTCTGCGGTCAGGATGAAAAACGGCACCGATGCTTCTCCCCCCCTGAAAAGCCAGGTAGGCTTGCAAAAAACTGGTGTGGGTGATTCCCTTGTACCACAGCTCGAATAAAAAGATAGCGCCGAAGGCTATTAAGTGGGCGAAGACAATCAAGGAAAATGTCTTTCTGTTTCTTGAAACAACAAGCCAATAAATCACCGCTAACATCGACAGAATAAGGGCGCTCATTCCTTTGATGAAAACAGCAAAGACGAGGGCGACGATAAAAAGGACTTTATAGCCTAGGGACTCCCGGCTCCGGGCGAGCCCATAGATGCCGGCCACAATGGCCAGGTTCAAAGGATGTTCCTGGTTGGCTCGGATGAGATACTGCAGAAAAATCGGCGTCAAGACAAAACCGAAAACCGCCCCCCATCCAAATGCCGCTTCACCCCAAAACTTGGCCAGCTTGAAGACAAAATACAGGCTGAGCAGGATGTAGAAAAAATTGGCACAGAGGGCCGCCACGGAGCCTTTGATCCCGAGGCGGACCAGGATGGCGGGCAGCCATAAGATTCCGGGCGGATGGTCTTGAAAAAGCCCTTCGTTTCCGCCGTGCCCCCACCACTGCGGCGCGCACCATGTTTGGACCGGCCGATAGGCCAGTTTCTGGGAGATGCTGCTGTAGCAGGAGGAATCCGAGTCATAATATTCATAGGGAAAAACGCTGACAATAGCGCAGAAAACAATATAGGTCAGCGAGAAAATGATGGCTAGGCGCGTCTGGTCCTTAGTCATGATCGGCTTTGAATTCCGCTCAAGATTACCAGAAAAGCGAGAAGACCGCCAGCCTCGGAAACGTTATTCCACAGAAAAAAGCCGGGCGCCGGTTTCGACATGGTCGCCGGGCTTCAGCCGGAGATAGGTTAGCCGGCCGGCCTGCGGCGATTTGATTTCATTCTGCATCTTCATCGCTTCGAGAACCAATACGGCTTGGCCTTCCTGGATCTCCTCCCCTTCCGCGGCGAGAATCCGGACGATGCGTCCCGGCATGGTCGTCTTGATTTCCCTTTTCCGGATCTTGCTCTTGGCGCCGTTGAGAATCCTCAAGGCCGATTTTTTCTCGAGCTTGAAAAATTTCTCATTGACGAAGACCGAATGGGCTTGGGGGTTCGAATGGATGATAACATTGTACACTTTGCCGTCGATGTTCAGCAGGAGTTCATCGCCGCTCAGAAATTCCACCCGGACCGCGTGCGGCCGGCCGTTGAGGGCGACTTGGAAAATGTTCTCCCCTTTTTCTTCGAGGTTCAGCCTGACCTCTTCCTGACCGTGCCAAAAAACAAGGTTCATTTACAGCCTGCTTGTCAGATTCTGCGTTCTCCCCTGGATCTTCCATGGACTGCCGCCGCCCTTTATGCCAGTCCGCTTTGGCTCGGCTTTGGCGTCGCGGAAACTCTTGATCCCGGCCGCGATGAGGGCCGCCCATTTCACATCGGGTTCCTCGACGCCGGCCTCCCTCTCGAGCTCAGCGATGAAGTGGGTATTGTAGTTGCCGGCCTGAAACTTGGGATGGAGGAGGATCCGCCTAAAAAAGGGAATCGTCGTCATGATCCCGAAAACCTGGTACTCGGAGAGGGCCAGCAGCATGCGACGGATGGCCTCGTCGCGCGTCATCCCCCAGGTGATGAGCTTGGAAAGGAGCGGATCATATTCGAGCGGCACCGTATAGCCTTCATAGACGCCCGAATCGCGCCGGACGCCGAGCCCGCCCGACGGCGCATGGAGATGAATTATTTTTCCGGGCGCCGGCATGAAATCATTATCAGGGTCTTCCGCGTAGATCCGGCACTCCAGCGCCGCACCCCGCGGCTGAATATCTTTCTGGCCGAAGCGAAGCGGCAGTCCGGCCGCGATCTCGATCTGGCACTTCACCAGGTCGATTCCGGTGACCATCTCGGTAATCGGGTGCTCCACCTGGAGACGTGTGTTCATTTCCAGGAAATAAAAATTCTGGTCTTTGTCCACGATGAACTCGACGGTCCCGGCGTTCCGATAGCCGATGCTCGAGGCGGCCTTCACGGCGATGGCGCCCATTTTTTCTCGTGTCTCCGCGCCGATAAACGGTGAGGGCGTTTCCTCGATGACTTTCTGATAGCGCCTTTGGATCGAGCATTCGCGCTCGCCAAGATAGACGGTGTGGCCAAAGTGATCGGCCAGGATCTGGATTTCGATATGGTGGGGCTCTTCGATATATTTTTCGACATAGACGGACGCGTCGTCGAAGCTCGACAGGGCCTCGGACCGAGCCATCTCAAAGGCCGAGCGCAGCTCGCCCTTCCGCTTCACCAGCCGCAGCCCCTTTCCTCCTCCTCCCGCCGCCGCTTTGAGAAGCACGGGATAGCCGATTTCTTCGGCTTTCCGGGCCAGCTCTTTTTCATTCTTGATCGGCTCGACCGTGCCGGGGATGATTGGGACGCCGATATCGGCCATCATTTTTCGGGAGGTTGTCTTCGTCCCCATGACGTCCATGGGATAGGAAGGCGGACCGATAAAGACGATACCTTCTTGTTCACATCTCTGGACGAACTTGGGATTCTCGGCCAGAAATCCATATCCGGGATGGAGGGCCTCGGCCCCGCATGCCTTGGTCACATCGATGATCTTCTCGATGTTGAGGTAGCTCTCCGATGGCGTTGCGGGCCCGATATGATAGGCTTCCTGGGCGAGTTTGACATGAAGGGCGCTGCGGTCCACGTCCGAGTAAACGGCTACGGGGATGATTCCCATTTCGCGGCAGGCCCGGATGACGCGGACGGCGATCTCGCCGCGGTTGGCAATCAAGATCTTGCGGAACATTTTCGACATGTTATAAGGCTAACGGTCTCTCATCTCCACCAGAGGAGATTGCCACGTCGCTTCGCTCCTCGCAATGACTGCTTTTAATTAAAGCGGAATGTTACCGTGCTTCTTCGGCGGGTTCTTGTCGCGCTTATTCTCGAGCATCCGCAGGGCGGCAACGAGCTTAGGCCGGGTCAGCCGCGGCTCGATGATTTCGTCAAGATATCCTTTTTCGCAGGCGATGTAAGGATTGGCGAATTTCTCGCGGAACTCCTCGATTTTTTCCAGCCGCACCTTGTCCGATTCTTTATGGCCTTCCAGCTCGCGCTTGTAGACGATGTTCACCGCCCCTTCGGGCCCCATCACGGCGATTTCGGCCGTGGGGTAGGCGAAATTGATATCCGCCCGGATATGCTTGGAGGCCATAACGCAATACGCCCCGCCGTAAGCTTTGCGGGTGATGACCGTGATCTTGGGGACCGTGGCCTCGGCAAAGGCATAAAGAAGCTTGGCCCCGTGGCGGATGATGCCGCCGTGCTCCTGGGCGACGCCGGGCAAAAACCCGGGCACATCCTCGAACGTGATCAGCGGCACGTTGAAGGCATCGCAGAAGCGGACAAAGCGGGCGCCCTTGTCCGAGGCATTGATGTCCAGCGCCCCGGCCAGGTGGTCGGGCTGGTTGGCGACGACGCCGACGGGCTTTCCGGTCAGGCGGCCGAACCCGATGACGATGTTCCGGGCGTACTCGGCCTGCACTTCAAAAAAGTCATTGTCGTCCAGGACCTCCCGGATGATGCGGCGGATATCGTACGGCTGATCGGGCTCCGGGGGCACCATGGTATTGAGCTCATCGCTCGTCCGGTCCTCGGGATCGTTCGTCGCTTTCTCCGGCGGGTCTTCCATGTTGTTGTTGGGGATGAAGGAGAGCAGTTCCCGGATGAGAGCAAGGGCGTGCTCTTCGTTCTCCGCGGCGAAATGGGCGACGCCGCTCAGGGCGTTGTGCGTTTCCGCACCGCCCAGCTCTTCCATGCTGACGTCTTCATGCGTCACGGCCTTGATCACGTCCGGGCCGGTGATGAACATATTGCTGATGTCCTTGGTCATGATGATGAAATCGGTGATGGCCGGCGAATACACCGCCCCGCCGGCGCATGGTCCCATGATCGCGGAAATCTGAGGGACGACGCCCGAGGCCAGAACGTTGCGCAAAAAGATGTCGGCATAGCCGGCCAGGCTGGCCACGCCCTCCTGAATGCGGGCGCCGCCTGAATCATTGAGCCCGATCAAGGGCACCCCCATCTTCATGGCCAGGTCCATGAGCTTGACGATCTTAGCGGCGTTGGTCGCGCTCAGCGAGCCGCCGAACACGGTGAAATCCTGGGCGAAGATAAACACCGTCCGGCCGTCGATCCGGCCGTGTCCGGACACGACGC
>JAPKZH010000318.1 GCA_026393905.1 Candidatus Aminicenantota bacterium | reverse complement strand
TCCAGCTCCCGGACATTGCCCGGCCAGCTGTTCTTTTCCAGGATTTGCAGGACATCCTCCGATACGCCTTC
This sequence comes from Candidatus Aminicenantota bacterium, assembly GCA_026393905.1. Classification (GTDB taxonomy): domain Bacteria; phylum Acidobacteriota; class Aminicenantia; order Aminicenantales; family UBA4085; genus JAPKZH01. Next base: position 9,926 of record JAPKZH010000318.1, on the reverse strand, counting down.
GATCTCTTTGTTGTTTTCCTTGGCGTAGACGTCGATGAAATGCTTGATCAGGAGGGGAATGTCCTCTTTTCTTTCCCGCAGCGGCGGCAGCTCGATCTTGATGACGTTCACCCGGTAGAAGAGGTCTTTCCGGAACATTTTCTGCCGGATGAGTTCTTCAAGCTCCGTGTTGGTCGCGGCGATGATCCGGACATCCACCTTGATGGTCTTCGTTCCGCCCAGCCTCATGAATTCCTTGTCCTGCATGACCCGCAACAGCTTGGCCTGGGTCTCCAAGTTCAGCGAGGAGATCTCGTCGAAGAAGATCGTTCCGTTGTCGGCGGCCTCAAACAGGCCCTGCTTTTCGCTGACCGCCCCCGTGAACGCGCCTTTGACATGTCCGAACAGGTGGCTTTCCAGCAGGTCGGGAGGGAGCGAGCCGCTGTTGACGACGACGAACGGATAATCCCCCCGGTTGGAGTTTTGGTGGATGGCCCGGGCGACCAGCTCCTTGCCCGTTCCGCTCTCGCCCTGGACGAGGATCGTGCTCCGGGTGGGCGCGGCGGCCTTGATGAGCTCGAAGATTTTTTCCATCGGCTTGCTCCGGCCGATGATGTTGCCGAAGCTAAATTTCCGCTTGAGCTCGTCCCGAAGCCGGAGGTTCTCTTCCTGGAGGCGTTTATGGTCGAGGGCGCGCTTGATAGTAAGAAGCAGCTCCTCGTGCTTGAAGGGCTTTTGGATATAGTCGTACGCCCCGATCTTCATGGCCTCGATGGCGGACTCGACGGAGGCATAGGCGGTGATGATGATGATGACGGCCAGGGGATCGATCTTCTTGATGGCCTTCAGAACATCGAGGCCGTCCATCCCCGGCATCAGCAGGTCCAGGAGGATAAGGTCGAACGCCCCTGCCGGGTGCTTTTGGAGCCCCTCCTCTCCGGAGGACGAGAGCTCGACGTCGTACCCCTCCGAGGTCAGAAGTTGGCTCAAGACGTCGTGGATGACGGGCTCGTCGTCGATGATGTGGATGAGTCCTTTGGCGTTCATGGTTCAATCTTTCTTGTCGGAATTTTCGTTTTTCGGAAAGCTCAATTTTCTCTTGTCCAGGTCCTTGGGAATGGAAATGATAAAGCTGGTGCCTTTGCCGGCCTCGCTTTGGACCCCGATATGTCCTTCGTGCTCTTTGATGATGGCGTAGCTGATGGACAAGCCCAGGCCGGTGCCCTTGCCGAGGCCCTTGGTCGTGAAGAAAGGATCGAAGATATGCGGCAGGTGCTGCTCCTTGATCCCCGCCCCGGTATCCGTGATCCTGATCTGGATCTCATGATCCAGCTCGGCCAGTTCGATCCTGAGCGTCCCGCCGTGAGGCATGGCGTCCATGGCGTTCAGGATGATGTTGATGAAGACCTGCTGAAGCCGTTCGCCCTGAGCCCAGATAAGTTTGACCGGCGCCAAGTTCATCTCCAACTGGATGTTCATGGTCTTCAGCTTGTAATCGATCAGCGAGACGATCTCCTGGAGGTTGTCCTTGAGGCTGACCCGGTGAAAGGCGATGTCCGAGGGATTGCGGGCGAAATTGAGAAGGTTCTTGATGATCCTGGAGACGCGATCGGTCTGGGTCTCGATATTCTCCAGGATCTGGGCGAAATGGGTATCGGTGACTTTTTTCTGGAGCATTTGGACATAGCTGGAGATGCCGGTCAGGGGCGTGTTGATCTCATGGGCGACGCCGGCCGAGAGAAGCCCGATCGAGGCCAGTTTCTCCGACGTCACGAGCTGCTGCTGAAGGAGGATCTTGTCCGTGATGTCTTCGAAGACGATGATCGTTCCATAGGGATTCAGGCGGTTGTCCAAAAGCGGTGTCTTGGCGATGTCGAAGATCTTCTTTTCTCCCGAGGGCATGTCCATCGAGATCTCGCTGAGGAGGCGATATTCCTGCTGGGTGTCTGATGGGAAGAGGGCGGCAAAGTTGTCCGCTCCCAAAATGCGCATTAAGTTGTCGCCGATGACCTCGTCCTTTTTCTTGCCGAACGTGTCCTCGAGGACCCTGTTCCAGCCGATGATGAGGCCGTTCTGATCGAGCACGGCCACGCCGACGGTCAGGCTTTCGATGATGTTCTCGCTGTAATCTTTGAGCCGCTCGAGCTCCTGGGTACGGATGCTGGCCTGATTATAGAGGGAGGCGTTTTCCAGGGCTAGGGCGACCGGAGACGAGATCGTTGTCAGCAGCTCCCAGTCTTCGCTGGTCAAAAAGGTCGCATCGAGCTTTTTGCCCATGGCCAGGCATCCGATTATATGGTTCTCGACCTTGAGGGCGAGGAGATGCTCGAAGCCCGATGAGCGAAGCTCTTCGAATTTTTGGGAGAGTCCCCTTTTTTCCGGCAGTGCGTAAAGCGAGAGGGAGTCCTTCTCTTTCAAATCTTTGTAGACCTGGGGATCGAAGGTCAGCCGGGAAGGGAGCGCCGCGGCTTCTCCCAGGGAGCTGAACACCGAAAAAATGGGGCTGTCGGCTTCGACAGGGAGAAGAAGGGCGGTTGTCTGGAGTGACAGGGCGTTTGCGATCAGCTCAAGAAGGGAGCGGGCAAGGTTTCCCAGGTTCCGCTCCCGGCTCAGCTCCTTGCTGATCGAAAGCAACGTCTTCCGGTATTGATAGCTGCGTTTGTAGAAGACCCGGTCAAAAAGAGATTGAAAGAGCTTCTTGAGCGGAGTGAACAACGTCACGCCCAGGATGATGGCCAGAATCCACAAGAGCAGGGCGTTCAGCTTGCTTCCGGCGAAGATTTTTGTCTGGGCGCCGATGCCCAGATAGAGCAGGGCCAGGACGAAGTAGGAGAAAATCAAGGTCGCGGCTTTCTTGAGGATCACTTCCAGGTCCATCAATTTGTACCGGGAGATCGAGTAGGAAAAGGCCAAGGGAACCAACGCCTGGAGAAGAATGGTCAGCTCCGCAACCTGGGTGGGAGCATGCCCCGTCAAAAAGGGAACGGCGTAGAAAAGCGTGAAGGGGATGATCCCGAAGCTCAAGCCGTTGACGACCCACTTGAGTTGTCGCCGGACCAGAACGCTGGGGTTTTTCAAGTAGCTGTGGGAGATCGTGGCCAGGGTGATGATCGTGTACACCGAGAAATGGAGAAGGTCCAGTTTTTCCAGGGCGTCAAAGGACCCCAGGATGAGGATGTCGTCCAGATTATTAATATAAGGTAGATGGGCCACGATCCTGGCGACGAGCAGGAGAAGCCCCGGGATATACAGGAAGTAAATCACGGACGGCCGTTCCTTTATGAATTTCTTCCGCTGGGGAAAAATCAGGAAATAATGAAGAAGGAGAGGCGGAAAAGCCAGGAACGCCGCTTTATCCAACCAGTAGAAAATGGTATCGAAGAGGTCAAGCTCTCCCGTCGGGGAAAATGTGTAAAAGGAATACAAAAGGACGGAGAGCAGATAGAAATAGATGTAAGGGAGGGAAAAGGGCTTGGAGGAATTGAAGAACACGATCAGGCAGATGATCAGGGTCATCAACCCGATCAGGGCGAGATAAAAATAGATAAGACTGACTCCCTTCTGGACGAGATAAAGGTTGTAGTTGAACGGCGTGATCTCTCCCGCCCGGTAGATCTCATAGGTGACCCGTTGCCCCTGGTTGCCGGCGCGCCAGAGATTCTTGGCCAAGTCGATTTTGTTCGTGACGACGATTTTGTTTTTGATCAGGTTGTAATTGATGGAATAAAGGATGTCCCCCTTTTTAATCCCCTGGATGTAGGCTGGACTGCCCGATTCGACCTTGATGGCTGTCAGGCCGGCCGCCTTCCGTTCCCAGATAACGCCGTCCGTGGGCTCTTTCCAAACGATCTTTCTGTAGATATTGAGGCCGCCTAAAAAAACCAGGAGAGCCAGAGGAGCCAGCAGCCAGTATGCCTTTTTATTCATCCAATTCCCATTATAAAGTCAATTTTTTGAAAAATCCAAAAAATTGAATCGGTCTAACAAAAAATATATGCAGGCCGCGGCTAGTCCAGAATATGCCTGGCGCCGGCCCGGATCGCCCAATCGATGGCCGGCTGCTTCAGGAGCTTTTCCAAGCGCCGGTCCTCTTTTAGGCCGAGGGGCTTCGTGTTTCTCGAGAGAAAATCGCTCATATAGTCTGCCTGTCTTTTGACCGGCTCATTCTGCTGGATTAAGTTCATGTCCCGTGCGGAAAGCAAAAGGAAAAGGGATTGGACCAGGAAAAGCGCCACCCAGCCGATGATTTTTTGTTTCACCGCTCCTTAAAGATAAACCTTCCGCCCCGGTTTGTCAAATCGGGCTCGGGGTGAGTCCCTCGGAAAGACGCGGATTTTCCCCGGCGAGGAAAATCCGCTCCGCGTCCTCGCTTCACTCTCCTCTCCGTCCCGTCGAGGAACCGTGCCCGTTCAGCTGCGGACGGCTTTCTACGGGACTCACCCCCCGCCCGGTTTATCTACTTAGGATATTGTTTTGTAAGTCTTAACATTTTTAGCGAGGAGCGGATAGAACATATTGGGACGGCAAAGTGCCCGCCACCCTGTTAAGAATTTGAACAATTTTTTGGCAAGGCGAGGACTGATTGGCAGAAAAAACACTCCCCGCGGCTTTGAGCGGCATACCCCGAGCCTAATTGACAAATGCGGGGTGTTAGCCTAATATTGGGCTAACATTTGTATTTTTATTAGTTTTGGCTGACTGATAGACGAAGTGAGATAGCGAGGATGCCCTATTTTCTTTGCCGGCTGGCCGCCGAGGACGGGAGGGTTTTTTCCGAATCCTTCCTTGCCTCCTCTCTGGAAGAATGCCGGAAGCATTTTGAGTCCGAGGGCTACTGCGTCCTTGCCGTTAAAAAAGACTGGAAAAAGATCAAACTGTCCTCCCTGGCGCTCGAAAAAAGGATCAAAGACAGGGATTTTATCATGCTTAACCAGGAGCTCAGGGCTCTGATTAAGGCAGGATACCCGGTCCTGCGGAGCATCGAAATCATATCTGCCCGGGCCAAGAATGTCTATTTGAAGGAAGTCCTAAAAAAGGTGGAAGGAGACATCCGGCAGGGAAAATCCCTTTCCGAAGCGTTTGCCCCGTTTGAGAAACGGTTTTCCAAGATTTACACCGCCTCCTTGATGGCCGGGGAACAAAGCGGCAACCTGGCCGAGACGCTCTTCCAGTTCATCCAGTACGCCAAAGTCATCGCCCAGACTAAATCCAGGATCCGCTCAGCCCTGATCTATCCCACTCTCCTCCTGTTCTTTTCCCTGGGGCTGATGGGAGTCCTGATCAATTTCGTCCTGCCCAATTTTGCCGGCTTTTATAAGGATTTTGAGTCCCAGCTACCGCTGATCACTCAGCTGATGATGAGTTTTGCCCTGTTTGTCAGGAACCACTGGTATATCTGGATCATCCTCATCGCCGTTCTGGTCCTGGTCTATCTCCGGATGAAGAGAAAGGAAAATACGCTCATCCTTCTGGAGAAGCTCAAGCTGAAGATTCCCTTCGGACGCCTGGTCTGGATTGAATCCGCCATTTCGATGTTCTTCCGCACTCTGAGCCTTCTCCTCGAGGCGGGGATATCCCTCCTCCCGGCCGTCGGGATCGCCACCCAGGCCATCCCGAATAAGTATCTGGTTTCGAAGACGGCGAGTCTGCCGGCGTCTATCAAGAACGGCGAAAGCCTGTCCGAATCGCTGGCCAAAGCCGAATTTTTTCCGCCTCTTTCCCTGGATATGGTCCGGATCGGGGAGACATCGGCTAACCTCGGAGGCATGCTGAGAGAAGTCGCGGACGTCTTCGACGAGCGCATCCAGGCTAAGATCGACACCTTCGTGTCGCTCATCGAGCCCGTCATCATCATTTTCATGGGCATTCTGGTGGCGGCCATGCTTCTGTCCGTTTATCTGCCCATTTTCAACATCGTCAAGGTCGCACGCTAAAATGAACAAACAAGAATCGAAACAAGAATCCCAAAAGATCCTCCTGTCGGAAGAGAAGGAGACGCGCAAGCTCGCCGAGCGGTACCATGTTCCGTATATCGACCTCGGGTCGGCCTCGATCGACCGGGAGCTCGTCCTGACCTTTCCGCCCGACTTTCTCTATAAGTCCAATTTCATTACGCTGGAGGCCAACGCCACCACCATCAAAATCGCCATCGCCGACCCCTCGGACATCGCCACCATCGATGCCATCGAGTCGTTCCTGGGCAGGAAGGTCGAGGTCTATGCAGCGCCCAAGCGCGCCATCCACGAAGCCCTCCGCAAAAGCGAGACCGCCCTCCAGGTGCTCAGGGATGTCACGGAAGGATTCATCATGCAGGTCGTCGAAAAAGAGAGCGGCGAGGAGGAGGAGGTCATCTCCATCGAAAAGCTCGCCGACCAGGACGGCTCCATCATCAAGCTCGTCAATACGATCATTTTCACGGCGGTCCAGAAACGGGCGAGCGATGTCCACGTCGAGTCCAAGGAAGAAGGGGTGTTGATCAAATACCGGATCGACGGTGTGCTCAGTGAGGCCATGGAGCTGATCGACAAGAAGTTCAAGTCGCCCATCATCTCCCGAGTCAAGGTGATGTCCGACCTGGATATCGCCGAGCGCCGGGTTCCTCAGGACGGCCGCTTCCGGCTGAAGATCAAAGACAAGACGATCGATTTCCGCGTCTCGATCATGCCCAGCATTTACGGCGAAGATGCCGTCATCCGCATCCTGGACAAGGAAATGATCACGGAGGCGATCCTGGAGCTCAGGCTCGATCTGCTCGGCTTTTCCGACCTGGTCCTGAAAAAATTCCGGCGCTACATCACCCAGCCCTACGGCATGATCCTTGTCACCGGTCCGACGGGAAGCGGCAAGACAACGACCCTCTATGCCGCGCTGACCGAGATCAAGTCGACGGAAGATAAGATCATTACCATCGAAGACCCCGTGGAATATCAGATCGACGGGATCACCCAGATTCCCGTCAATGAGAAAAAAGGCCTGACCTTCGCCCGCGGTTTGAGGTCCATCCTCCGCCACGATCCGGACAAGATCATGGTCGGCGGGATCCGCGACCCGGAAACCGCCCAGATCGCCATCCAGTCGGCCTTGACCGGCCACCTCGTCTTCACGACGGTCCATGCCAACAACGTTTTCGACGTCATCGGCCGTTTTCTCCATATGCAGGTCGACCCCTACAGCTTCATCTCGGCCTTGAACTGCATCCTGGCCCAGAGGCTGGTCAGGGTCCTCTGCCCGAAATGCAAGGCCGCCGTTCATTATGACGACCAACAGCTCCTGGAGTCGGGCCTGGATCCGGCGGTCTATAAAAAGCAGGTCTTCAATGAAGCCCAGGGATGCCCGGACTGCCACTTCACCGGCTATCAGGGCCGGACGGCGATCGCCGAGCTCCTCGAGCTGTCCGATCCGATCCGCGAGATGATCCTGGAGCGGAAGCCCCTGTCCGAAGTCAGGAAGAAAGCAAAGGCCGAAGGGATCATTTTCCTGAGGGAAGTGGGCATCGAAAAAGTCCTCAAGGGCATCACCAGCCTCAAGGAGCTCAACAAGGTCACGTTTGTGGAATAATCGATGATCTCCGCGATCAACCGCTTAAAGAATTACTTGACCGAGCAGCCCAACCCGTCCGCGGCCTTCCAGATTTCCCGCTCGTATGTGAGCGGGATTCATTTTTCCCGGAAAGAACGGAGATTCGGCGGCCATTTCGTCTTGCCGCTGCCGCCGGGAGTCCTTGAGCCGTCTTTCGATAAGAAGAATATCGTCGACGGAGCGGCCCTTGAAGGAAAAATCAGGGAGGGCACGCGGAGGCTGCGGACGGGAGAGAGCGCTGCCTCCCTGCTTATTCCGGAATCCTGCTTGAAGGTATTCGTGTTTTCTTTTGACCGTCTTCCCGCTTCGGTCAAGGAGCGGGAGGAGCTCTTGCGCTGGAGGCTGAACAAAGTCATCCCGGTCAAGCCTCCGGACACGCGTATCTCCTATGATGTAATTAAATCCGATGGCCAGGTCAAGGTCTTCCTGGCCATGGCCCGGGCTTCCGTCATCCAGGAGTATGAGAAATTGCTGGCCTGTTGCGGCATGAAGGTGAGGGCCGTCGGAATCCCCGCCCCGAGCCTGGTGAACCTTCTCAAGGGCGACCAGGCTAGGAATGCCCTGATCGTCAATGTCGAGGCGGATTCCGTCAGCCTGTTGGCCGTCCTGGATTTTGAGATCTCTCTCTACCGGTTCAAGCCGTTCCTTCCGGATGCGCTCCCCTCGATGCTCCCGGCGCAGAAATTCGAGACTATCGTCAACGAAGTGGAAAACACCGTGCATTTCATCGAGGACCGCGAGAAGAAAAAAGTGGATGCCGTTTGGGTGCGCTCGGCGGTCCCGAAGTCCGAAGGCGACCTTCTGGCTTACGTCAAAAGACGGACCGCTCTTCCCTGGCGGTCCTTTGAACCGGCCGGCCTTCCCATGGTCGATGCCGGCGACGAGCAGATGCTTTCTCCTTTGATCGGGCAGGTGTCATGACCGGCTGGAAAAAACTGAACCTGAACCTGGCCAGCCATCCGCTGCGCAACCGCCGGTTCTTTTTTGCCGGCGCCGGGGTGTTGACCGTTGCCTTGGTCGTCGTCGTCTTTTCGGCCGGCTCTTATTTTTCCAAGTATAAGGGCCAGGCGGACACGGCCGGCCGTGAGCTGGCCCGGCTCGTCCTCGTTCGCGAGACAGCCCAAAAGGAAAAGGTCAACTGGACCAACAGAGTCCTCGACCTCTCCAACAGCGCTCAGAACAAAGTCGACCTGATCAACAACCTCATCCGGAGAAAAAGCTTTTCCTGGGGGGAATTTTTTTCGCTTCTCGAGGAGGCGCTGCCGGCCGCGAGCTACATCACCGCTTTGTCGCACGAGCAGACCTCTGCCGGAAAGATCGATGTCCGTTTCAAGGTCGTAACCCAAAACCTGGATGAGCTCGTCGAGCTTGTCCGGAAGCTCTATGCGCTCGACTTCAAACAAGTCTCCGTGATCAATGAAACCAAGATCGAAGGGCAGATGCTCTCCGAGGTATCGGCGGTCTATGAAAGAACTGATTAGCCTTTTAGACGTCCGGGAACGGAGAATCATGGGCGCTCTCTGCCTGCTCCTGGCCGCGTCGCTCCTGTTCCTGGCCTTCGTCCTGGTCAAGGAGAGGAGCACGGCCGGACGAACCCTCAAGAACCTGCAGAATGAGAAGCTGAATTACAAAAAGCTCGACACGGAAAGAAACGACGCCCGGCGGGATTTCGAGAGATGGCAGGACGGGCTCCGCGATATGGAGGAGCTTAAGAAGAGTTATTTTTATGACGAGAAATCCGCCGGCCAGGGTTTACGCCTCGACCTCCAACAGATCTTTTCCGCCGCCGGGGTCAACTGGTCTCAGATCAAGTATGATTACTCCGACTTTACGGCAGAGGGCATCAAGAAGGTCGATGTCAGCTTCGTCTTTTCCGGTTCTTACGCGGCCCTGATAAGATTCCTGGAGACGGTCGAAAAACATCCGAAGTTTCTCTTTGTCGAGAGAATCTCCTTCACCACGATCGACCCCCAGGCAGGGAAGCTTGAGGCCAAGATCAATCTGGCGGGGTACTATGAAAGGTAAGCTCATTCTTCTCGGACTGGTCATGACGGGGGCCTTAGCCTTTTTTTGCGCCGGCTGGGCCGGCCAGAAATCTCCGGAGAAACCAGCCGTCAAGCCGCAAAAGCCCCTGATCAGGAAAGACCTTCTCCAGAAAAAAAGCGATCACACGGCTGCAGCCAGGAGGGACCTTTTTTCCCCCCAGAATGTTGCGGGAATCGAAGATCTCCCTGCGGTGGTGCCAAAGGTGAAGACGACTACGGCGAATGAGGGAGCTTCTTCCCCCGAGTCCCAGACGTCCTCATTGATCCTACACTATATCGGCTACAGCTACAACGAGACGAAACAGAAATTCGTGGCCCTGGTCT